>JBNKGK010000006.1:0-24006 GCA_050289785.1 Kordiimonas sp. | reverse complement strand
CAAGCGAAAACGCCCTTCTGCATAACCATACAAGGCCTCATCCTCATGGACCTCACACCCGGCCAGCGCAACCAGACCTAAAAAACAGATAAAGAAGCGATATATCATGACCCAGGCTCCTGTGCTTTGACCGCCAATCCATTTAAAAGAAGATCAGCCAGAGCAGCGGCAAGCGCCGCCACATCCTTTTGATTCGTTTTCTCCCGCCCCTGATTAAAGACATGGGTGAGCAACATATGCGCGAGAACCGGGCCAATAATAGCACGAATGGCGGCCTCAGCAGGCACGTTCCGCAGCACGCCCTCTTTCACTCCTTCTTGTATAAGGCCCGCAATGGCCTGCCTACCCACATTAATTACCAGTTCCTGATACAAAGCTGCCACCGCAGGAAAGCGCGCCGCCTCTGGCACATTATCCACCAGTTTCGTCTCAAGGCTTAACTTGCCCTGATGCACCAACGCCGTAATGGCCGCTGCGGTAACAGGCTTGGAAAGGCTGGCAATTTTAAAGCGGTCATCGGTGGTTATTTTACGTCCTGCCCCAGCGTAACCAAAAGCCTGAAGCTTAAGAGGTTTTCCTTTATCAGCATAGGCTACAACACCACCTGCAAGGCCCTGTTTAACGGCAAAATCTCTGATAACCGGGAAAGGCCGGGATGGCTGTATGAATTGCAAAAGCAGGGTTGCAACACAGGCACCGACCACAATTACCAAAGCCGCCCTGAAAGGGGGAGATATTTTCATCTTGCCTGACAGAAACAAACCCCAAACCAGCCAAAAACTCAAGACAGGCTGTTGTAGTGGGAAGCCCATGTCAAGGCAGTTCTGGGAAAAGACAGAGAAAGACGGAGCCGCGAAACGGCCCGATAACACAAACTACGGCAGTTTTTCCCCACTTAGGGTGGTTTGCCACAGCCTGTGCTCGTTGTGAAGGTGGCGCCAGATTTCCAAGAACCGGCACCACCTTAGATGATTAGAAATTAGAACCTGTATCCAACTGAAATGCCATAAGTGCGAGGGGCCAGATATGTTTCAAACTGTTCTGCAGCTTGGGCCAGATACGAGTTACTGATGATATCCTCATCGGTGATATTTCTCACAAACAGTTCCACCTGAACAGTTGTATCCCTGCTTTCCCACTGCAAACGGGCATTGGCCAGTGTGTAGGAGGGGATCAGGTCTGCATTACCCAAAAGATCTGGCTGAGGTGTCCGGTTATAGGGGGAGCTATATTGCTTATCCTTCCAGGAAAGATCGCCTCTCAGAGTAAACTGGCCATAGTCACTGAAGACAGGCAGGATATAACCAACGCCTACATAAATGGACCATTCAGGAGCCAAAGATGATTTATTGCCGGAGAGATCAGCTAACACACCAGGGTTGAAAATAGCATCCTCAGAGAAATACTGATCATATTCTGAGCTTAAATACGCGATATTGATATCAACGGTCAACGCATCGGTCAGGAAAGCTGATGTTTCCAGCTCAAAACCTTTTACTTTCACCGTGGCCGCATTCTCGATTGCAAAACTACCATTTGGAAATTCTGCTGACGGCGGCTTGCGCACAAATTCCTGCTTGTCGCTATAATCATAATAGAAAGCGGATAAATTCGTTCTTAACCGGTTATCCAGCCACAGGCCTTTCAACCCTAGTTCGAAAGCATCAACAACCTCAGGGTTATAGGCAACCACATTATCGGTATTATAACCACCCGCTTTATAGCCTCTAGAATAGGAGGCATAAACCATGGCATCATCATTGATATGATAATTAAGCCCGGCCTTCCAAGTTACCTTTTCCCATGAAGCACCATTGTCCCCTGTATTATCAAACCGCACCGTGGTCAGGGGCACAAGAAAACCACCCCCAAACAAGGCAACAGAGCCACCATTTGACAAAGAGCGCTCAGAACGAGATAGCCTCTCTTTTTCATCCCGCGTATAGCGCAGCCCGGCTACCAGCTCTAGCTGGTCAGTGAGAGAATAATCCACCTGACCATATGCTGCATAAGAACGAGATTTGATCGGCATGAAAGTCTCCAGGTACAACAGAGGCTGATCACTATCCCCATCAATGCCGGTTAAACCGTTTTCATCTGTGTCAAACCGATCAAGAATGATGTTGAAATGCGTTTCAGACTCTTCATTGTAATAATAAAGGCCTGTCACCCATTGCAAAGGGCCATCATGATCAGACACTACCTGAAGTTCCTGAGTAAATACTGTGTAACCGATATCAAAGAAAAAAGCTTCACGTTGTAATGTTGTAGCATCAATGTCGTAAATGGAGTTTTTCTGTGTATCGTCATAGGCACTGAGTGAGCGTATGATCACACCACCCAGATCCCACGACAGATCCAGGGAGGCCCCAATCGATTCATCCAGATCCTGAGAAGGCAGGTTTACAGCCGCTTTTCTGATTTCTGTATTGGAGATATTATTTGGGTTAGCATCCAGACGACGGGTGAAGCTGGTGCCAGTATCCTTGAAATAATAAGCGTTCAGATAGGCCTCAAAATTCTCTGAAAAATCATACTCGAGCGACCCACGCAGGCTGATATAATCTTCAGTGTTCAGATCATCCCCCGCCCCAAGGTTTTCAACATAACCGTCGCGTTTGCCGCTAGCTGCAACAAAACGCCCTCTCAGCCCTTCAGCAAGCGGGCCACTAACCACGCCTGTCAGCAATCTGCGGTCATAATTACCCAGCGCTGCCCCCACTTCGCCTTCAAAATCCTCTGTTGGGCGTTTTGTGATAAGGTTGATGTTACCACCCACAGCATTTCTACCATAAAGGGTGCCCTGCGGGCCGCGAAGCACTTCGACACGCTCAACATCAATAAAATCTCGGAAGATATAGGCTGTAGACTGGGTGTAATGGCCATTGATATGAATTGGCACACCAGGGTCACCGCCGGCCTGATAATTCTCTGTCGCAATGCCGCGCACAGACACATTCGCTGTGCCGCCCGTGTGATCCTCACCAATGCTCAGGCCGGGTGTAGCGAACTGAAGATCTTGTGGCGTGCTCAACCCACGGGCCTTCAACCCTTCACTGCTGTATGCAGTAATCGCAACTGGCACGTCCTGCAGGCTTTCAGCGCGCTTCTCCGCCGTGACGATAATTTCTTCCAGCACGAAGGACACATTTTCTTCGTTATTGCTGCTAGAGGACATGCTGTCGGACGCTGTAGAATGGAAAATGGTGATGCTGCCATCGGCGCCTGCCTGATAGTCAAGCCCGGTGCCTGCCAACATAACGGCCAGAGCCTGCTCTGGTGCCATATTGCCGCGCACGGCCGGGGCTGTTTTGCCTGCTACCAGCTCTTCCGCCACCATAACCGTTTTACCGGATTGCTGATAAAAAGCGATCAGCGCTTCAGACAAAGGCTGGGGCTGAATATTGAAATTTGCCTGATCCCCTGCAGCCACGCCTGCCGCCAAGGAAAGCGCCAGCACCCCTGTTGTGCAAGCCAGCCTCGCTTTGGTAATGAATGTTGAATAGTTCATGGATTCGTTCCTCCCATACCGGTTTCCCTGAGGGTTCACAGCGGATACAAACCATATGCCCGCCATGTCCCTATGCATGAGACGACGCTTCCTGAAATCCTTTCCAAAAAAGTTTGTGTTTTTTGAAAAATTCATATTCTTCAATTACTTAAATCTTATAACAATGGCATCTTCACTGCTTCTGTCAATGATCACCGGCTGGCTTTTCTCCAGCATGGCAAGCATGGTTTCCACCTGAGTGGTGGAAAAAGCAGTGGTAAGCCTGATAGAGGCCAGCTCTGCTGACGCCAGCCTGATTTCACGGCCATAATAGCGGTTGGCATCTGCTATAATTTCGCTCAGGCTGGCTCCTTTGTAGGTCAGTTGGCCTGTGCGCCAGGCACCGGCATAATGGGCTGCTATCTTTTCCGCTTCTGGCAGGGCTGCCCCCGGCAAGGACACCAGCCTTTCCCCTGCTGTAACACGGCGGGAGGCCGCATTTTGGCCCGCACTTTTACCAACATCAACGGCCCCGTCCAGCACTGCAACATGCACAGCCTGATACCCATGTTTCACATCAAAACGGGTGCCAACAACATGAATGGCCGTATCCCCCGCCTGCACGGAAAAGGGGCGCTCTGCATCCTTCGCCACATCAAAAAAGGCTTCACCAGCCTGCAAAACAGCACGGCGCGCCCCGGCCGCCGCCGTAAAGGTAAGGCGGGATTTGGCCCCCAGCATGATAGAGCTGCCATCCGCAAGCTGGATGTCCCGCCGCTCGGCGAGGCCGGTTTCAAAGCTTAAGGTCTCTTCTGCGGAAAACAGGGTAAACTGCATGGCCACAAAAGCTGCCAGTAGCACACTGGCCAGTGCCCCCACGGGCAGGGCATAACCTTTGAAAAGCCCTGTAAACCAGCCAAATAGGCTGGATCGGGTTTGGGGGACTTCAAGCTGGGCTGCCGCTGTGGCATCCCCCAAATTCCGCCAGATCATCTCCGCACTTTTATAGGCCTGTAAATGTTCTGGCCCCTTATTGATCCAGGCGCGAAATTCCTCACGGGTTGTGGCGTCAGGGGTGTCCGCATAGAGGCGGGTCAGCCAGTCACGGGCTTCCTCGCGAATGCTATCCTCTATTTTCGGATGAAGGTTCATTGCCCTTCCCCTTTCCCACCGTTGGCGCGCAGAAGCGCATCTTCAATGGCCCCAAGGCCAGCGTTCAACTGGCGGCTGATATCACCGAGAGACCAGCCCGTCTCACGCGAAATTTCAGTATATGTTTTACCATGCAGTCTGTTCATTGTGAGAATGATGCCCTGCTTGCGAGGCAGTTTTTTGATAACAGAAACCATGATCTCAAACTGCTCTCTCTGTAATGAGACGTCTTCCGGCGTGATTTTATCCAAATTTTGCTCAGCGTCCCTGATCACATCATCGATAAACGCCTCTGTGCGCTTGTCATAGCGCTTGTGATCCAGAATGATGTTGCGGGCCGTGGCATAAAGAAACGCACGGGAATTTTGCACCTTTTCAGGCGCAGCCATATTAGCATAACGCACGAAGGCGGCCTGCACCACATCTTCTGGGTCGGGCGGCCCTGCACCAAATGTTTTATGGATATATTTGACCAGCTCGGCCGCATACTGGCGGTACAGCTTTTCAAGCGGGCCTGCCCCGCCCTTTTGGCTGGCTGTATGGGGCACAGGGGCTGCCCCCGGCGCAGGCGCTGTGCCCGCCTGATCCGTAAGATGGAAAGCTTCCTTCTTTCGCATACCCTTGGCCATATTGTCAGACTATTCCCTGCAGTCCCTGCCCTCTGTCATAGCCAAAAATAACGAATTTTGGAAGATATACAGCACAGGCCCTGATTGCCCTGACCGAACGACGCGCCCTAAAATGCCGCCGGTTCGATGTCCCTCTTTAAAAGGACGCAAATTTTCAGCCTTGTCAAGCAGGCACAAAAAACGGGGCCGCAACTGCAGCCCCGTCCATACACGTAACAATTTGATACCACTTAGAAATTATAGGCTAGACTGATACCATACATTTGCGGTTCACCAAGAAGACCAACAACCTCTGAACGCTGTGGTCCACCATCCTGTACATTTACAAGGCCAGCATAAGTGGTGAGCTTATATCTTTTATTAAAGGCATTGCGGGCAAAGGCAGTCAATTGCCAGCGGCCATCCATTGTTTCCAGAGAAGCGGAGAAATTAAGTAAACCGTAAGCATTTTCAGCGACTTTATCATTATTAAAAAAGTCGAAGAAAATATGATCTTGCCAAAAATAATCTGCTCGCAAGACAGCCTGCCACTCTTCATTCACCGGCATTGTGTATATACCTGACACATTAAGTTGCCATTCAGGGGAGCGCGTTAACTGATTCCCTGACATGTCCTGCTCGCCCTCATCCGGGAAAAGGGGATTAACCGTTAACAGCTTGGTAAATGTGGCATCCAGCCATGTTCCTGATGCTGTCAGAATGAATTTTTCGGAAATCTGGGCTCTGATCTCTGCTTCTACACCCCAGATATCCGCTGCACTCGCATTCTCCACTCTGGGTATAGTGATACCGGTTCCATCCTGAACAAAAAGCCCTTGTTGTAGATCAGTATAGTCCATATAAAAACCGGTCAAAGAGGTTTGCAAGTGGTTATCCAGCCCACTGCCCTTCATGCCAACCTCATAATTCCAGACATATTCCGGGTTGAACTTGCTGCGCTCAAATGTGTTAAAGCCACCAGCCTTAAAACCACGAGACACACTAGCATACAGGGTTATATCATCGTTTGGTGTGTAATCAACAGCAACCCGGGGGGTAAAGGCACTCCATTTTCCTTTCACTGTTGTTAGGGGAATAAAAGGCGACCCCAAAATTTCAGCTTCCTCTGCAAGACTTTTCTTATCGTGAGAGTAGCGTGCTCCAAGTGTTAATCTTATATCATTAGCCATTTGGTAACGCACTTGTGCATAAACGCCGTATGAATCCAGATTTTGGTCAGATTCTACAGTAAATCCACCAGCAGGAATACCAATCTCAAGAATACCAAAACTCAGAGGTTGGCTTGCTACAGCATTCATGTACAAAACACCTGCTATAAGATCCAGGTTATCGCCAAGATCAGCTGCTAGCGTAAACTCCTGCGAAAATTGTGTTATGTCGGCTCCCGTACGGTCGAATACTGAGCTAGGAAAACTTGTGGCGTCAAAATCCCCTTTCTGCTTAACCAAGAAAGAAATATAACCAGACGTAGATGAAAGTGAAACGTTGGGGTTAATGTCCCATGTTAATTTCAAAACAGCTCTATATTCTTCCAGCTTCTTGTCATTAGACCAGTCCGCCTCATATTCCAGAGTATCCTCATTAAATATTGAAACGTTTCGGATATCCGCAATGGAAGGCTCTCCCTCAATACCTGTGCCGAACATCAGGTTGGAGGCCGGAGAAGAATGGTCAATCCGACTTTCAAGAACAAGAAATGCTTCGAGGTCTTCTGACAAATTCGTTAAAAATGTCGCTCTGGCATGAACAGCATCCACATCATTACTGTCTTCCTGTCGGAGGGTGTTGGTAAGCCAACCATCGGCCCGCTCTGTGCTAACCACTAAGCGAGCGAGTATATTGCTATCCGCAATTGGTCCACTCAAATGACTTTCGGTATCAACTCTGTTATAATTTCCAAGAGCAACCTTAATACCACCTTCAAATTCCTCAGTTGGCTTTTTGGAATGGATCTTGATAGCCCCACCAGTAGCATTTCTACCAGAAATAGTGCCTTGAGGCCCTCTCAATACCTCTATGCGTTCAATATCCAGAAATCTAGAGCTCATCATAACTGTGTTAGACAGAGGAACTCCATCCTGAGAAATAATGACACCGGCTTCTGCGCCAACATTCTTCAGTTCAGAACCAATACCACGAATAGACACAAACGTATCTGTGGATGCTTGACCAAACTGAAGGCTGGGGGCCAATTGCTTAAGGTCATTAATCCCTGAAACCTGAGCTTGCTCTATAGTGTTGCCCGAAAATGCCGAAATGGCGATAGGAATATCCTGCAGGCTTTCAGCGCGCTTTTCCGCTGTTACGATAATTTCTTCCAGTACGAAGGAGACATTTTCTTCATCTGCGTCGCTCATGGAGCCAGCGCCGCTTGTGCTGTTCGCACCAGCAGCCTGAGAGACAAGATAGGCCCCTGTGGATGTTTTGGTGAACTGCAGGCCAGAGTTACCCAGAATTTTCTGCAGGGCCGCCTCGGCGTCCATCGTGCCCTGAATAGCAGGCGCTGCTTTGCCTGCCACCAGATCACTGGAAGCCGCAACTGTCAGGCCGGATTGTTTATTAAATTCCAACAACGCCTTGGCCAGCGGCTGCGCCTCAATATCAAATGATTTTACATCAGCCGCAAAACCGGTTTGCCCCACAGTGGCCAGCGCCAGTGTGGAAACAGTTGCAGCAAAAACACTTCGTCTGAACGAAAACTTCAACATGAGCAGTTCCTTCCTCCCAAGAACATTGATCTTCTTATCCGGCCACATACCCTCTGCCGGATATGCCAACGACGAAGACGCTCAAATTTTGTTTCAGAAAAAATATATAAAACCGTTCTTTTTTCCCAGAATGACGATGATATTTTACATTTAAAGCTTATATTTCAAAAGGTTAATATTTTTCTTTTTTTTAAAAGAAAATTGATCAGCTTTTCTTTTGCAGCAGCACAGCCCCCTCGGGCGAGGTGATAATATCAATGTTATGCACCGCTGATATCACATCAAAAAACTGGTCCAGCCCGTCCACACTGAAAGCAATGGTAGACCTGAGGGCCCCAAGGTCAGCTGAAGCCAGCCTCACCGGCTGCGCCGCATAGCGGTTCACATCGGCAATAATTTCATCAAGCGGCGCATTTTCATAGGCCAGACGCCCGTCCCTCCAGGCACCCAGCGCCACATCCCCCATGGCCTCCACCTGTGGCAGAGCAGCCTGCCCGCTTACCAGAATTTTCTCACCCGCTGAAAGACGCCTTTCGCTCGCGTCCGTCGCGGGCTTGCTTACTTCCACCAGGCCTTCCTCCACCGCCACTTGCACAGCACCAGCAAAGCTTTTCACCTCAAAGCGCGTGCCAAGCACACTCACTTTTGCATCCGCCGCCTGCACTTCAAAGGGGCGGCTGTTATCCTTCGCTACATCGAAAAAGGCCACACCGGAAAGCAGGGCCATGCGCCGTGCTGTGCCCGTGTACTGCACCTCGAGCGCTGATTTTGCCCCCAAGGTTACCTCAGTGCCATCTTCAAGAATAATATCTCTCAGCTCTGCCACATCTGTCTGGTAGGTGACGGGCTGAGCGGAACCCTGCCAGCCATAATAGCCAACCACAAGGAGGGCGACAGCCGCCACAGCAGCAAGGCCCCGCCATGCATAGCCTGGCCCCGTGAACCAGCCACCAACGCGCTGCCACAGGGAAAGCTCACGCCGGTTCAGCGCCTCATCCACATCCACACCAGCCGCCAGCGAGATGAGGTCCAGACCCTGATAAACCTGCTCAAATTCGTTATACACGTCAGCATGGGCTTCATCTGCCCCCAGCCAGTGCTGGAACGCGGCCTCTGTTTTCCGGTCCACCTTGCCTGCGTGCATCAGGGCGTGCCATTTGCCCGCATCCTCCAGAAGCTGATCCTGTTTTTCCTGCACGGCTGTCATGAGAGCACCTGTTTCTGCTGCTTACTGTTCATCATCTTGCTGCCCCCTCATGGCCTTCACCAGTGAAACCATCCCAAGGGACATCTGCCGGCTCACGTCCGCAAGCGACCACCCGGTTTCCTTGCATATCTCACGATATGTTTTGCCCTCCAGGCGGCTCATGGTCAGCACCACCTGTTGTTTTTGGGGTAGGGATTTCATGGCATCAACCAGCAAGTCAAAAGCCTCCTTCCCTACTACGACGCGTTCCGGCGTAATCTGTTCCAGCTCGCGCTCAGGGTCACTCGTTCGCTGCTCATGCTCATAGGTTTCACGCAGCTTTTTCCGGCGCTTATAATCAAGCACAATGTTCCGCGCGGCAATGTAGAGGAACGCTCGTGGGTCTTTCACTTCCCCCGGTGCCTTGAGGCTGGCAAAGCGCGCAAACGCGGCCTGCACCGCATCCTCGGGCTCGGGCGGGCCTGCCCCAAAGGACTTGCGAATATTCGCACACAGGCTTTGGAAATGCAGGCGGTACAGACCGTCCAGCTGCCTGCCAAAACCGCGCTCCTGCGAGGCCACCGCTGGTGGCTCCGTACTGGCATATGGCTTTTTCGTTACCTCAGGCATCTACCCTAAAACCCCGTTCCACCATTCCCGAAAAATAGCAAAAATTTACCGCTATGATCGCTAAAATCACTTGTTATTCAGGTGGGCAGACCCACCCTTTTCATGCCTCACCCTTACACCCAATTTAAGGCAGTTTACCATTCTGCACAAGATATCAGAAAGCATCCTGCCGCCTGAAGCGTACCATCATTCATTAAAATACTATTTAAAAACAATAGGGTAAGGAGATTTACATTTCTGCTATTTCTCAGGCCCCACCTCAGCGAAAGGCGTTAAATCGAGAAAGCGATTGAGTATATCCTTGTCTGGTATCTGGCAGGCGTCTGTGCGGCCAAACCAGCGGTATCGGTTCCTGGCCACACAGTTATACACCATATCCCGAAGGGGTTTGGGCACGAGCAGAAACACACTCATCAACGGCCAGGGAAACCGGAGCCGTTTCATGATGCGTAGCATGGCGGAAGAGCGATCATACAGCTTGCCTTCCAGCACCAGATAGAAGGTATCCCCCTCCCACTTTTTATCGAAACCCGCCAGAATTTCCTCCGCCACACGGGATTGCATAGCAGCGAAACGAAACATACCTTCCCTGTCACGACGCAGAATGAACCGCACCGTGCCATTGCACAGGTTGCAAACGCCATCATAAAGCATGATGGGATGAGCATGATGCTCCGTCGTCATATCCTATTCTTCCCCATCGGCACTGGCCTAGTCGTCATCCCCCGCACTGCCAAAGGTAGATTACGACACGGAAACCAGTAAACAATCACCTCTTCACCTTTAGGCGAAGGCTTATTTAAATTTATGGACCCTGGATCAGGTCCGACACTGAAGTGTCTGGTCCGGGGTGAGGATAGAAATCAAATCGTCTATTCGTCTTCCTCACCCTCTGCAAAAGGCAGAATCCAGTCATCCTGCCTGAAAAAGGTTTTGGGCACTTTGGCCAAGTCTGTCTTGTCATCAATGAACTGCTGATAGGGCCTGCCATTCACTGATACAAAAGATTTTACATAAACCTCAGGCCCTGCCACGCCGTAAGCCTCACGCCAATGATCCCGTATATAATGGGCGAACTCCAGAATCATGCTGGGTCTGGCCGCCATCTTCCCCTGTTGTCTGGTTGTGAGAAACTCGTCCTGATCCACAATCCATTCCTGCCCTGAGGCCGGGTCACGCACTTTCATAACCAGGGTAGCATCCCTATCCCGCAGTTTCATCCGCCAGGAAAAGCGGTGTCCCTGCTCGTTCCAGGCAGGCGGCCCCTCATAAAACAGGTAAGACCGCACAGGCAAAGCCGCCTGAAACACAAGCCATGATAACACAAAAACTGCCACCATGGGTTTATATTTAAACGCGGGCGCTGAAGAAGGCAGCATAGCGGCATATTTGCTAATGCCTGCCCGGCTCATGATGTCTCGTGGCCAGCTCGCGGCGAAAAAGAGCATGGTGCCCGCAATGGTAAGCCAGGGGAAAATACCGATATCCCACATCAGATGATTGAGACAATGGAAGGTAACATAGGTGAAGAACACCAGCACCCGCACACGCGGCACAAACAGCAAAGGCGCCCCAACAATATGCAGAGCCGCCACGCCCCAGGCAGCAATCACACCAAAATCAGGGTTTTGCATCAGGGTAGATATGGGGTCGGGCAAGCGATACGCCCGGCCCGCCAACCAATCCACCAGCGGCTTGCCTGCCAGCCAATCACCATTCAGTTTCACCAGGCCAGCCCAGATGAGCATGATCTCCATCTGGCCGCGGGTGAGCCACAAGGCCCAATTTGGCACAAAATCATGCTTCTTAACCCGCCCAATCAGCCGGTCCAGTGACCAAACCTGATTACCCGGCACCAGAGCCATGGCAAAGATCAGCAAAATTGTAAAATAGAAGTGGTTCAGATACTGGGTTTTATCAAGCAGGAAAATATAGCTGAAACTGATCAGCATGCCCCATGCGGCAAGACGATAATAAAGCCCTACCATGAAGAGGAAAGAACAGATCGCCAGCAGGCGAAAGGCCCAGAACACAATTTCAGGGCTCCAGGGCTGCACCCACTCAAACCCGTGATATTTGAACAGAAATACAGGGTGGATATATTTCTGTTCTATCCATTGATATTCCAGATAGCGCCACACCTCCACCAACAAGGTGAAGCCCAATAACATACGGAAAACGGCAAGAGAGGCACCATCAACCGGCGCAAACATCCGCTGCTTATATTTTCCCACCAGCATGCATCCCCCTAGCACCCCTTCACATAGTTTGGCTGGACAAGCTAGCATGGGTAGAGAGAGAAATTCAAACCCATGCTAGCAATAAATATATAAAAAATCTATCGATGCCGGACGCTACGGCACACACTATTTCCACCTTAAAAGCCATTGAAAAATGAGACACAAATCAGCGGAAACCCGCCATTTTTGTGGACAAAAAAACTGAAGGAACTAAATTCCATACCAACCATTTAGCGGGTAATACAGCTAAGCATGTCATGTGTGAGAACAAGTAGGGAAAACAGGATTATGACCATACCAGCACAACTCAAAAATCTGCGCATTCCGGTGATTGCCTCACCTATGTTTATCCTTTCCCAGCCAGACCTTGTTATTGCCCAGTGCAAATCTGGTGTTGTTGGCACCTTTCCTGCCCTGAACGCCCGTACCAACGAACAGTTGGAAAGCTGGTTGCAGCGTATTACGGAAGAGCTGGCCGCTTATAACGAAGCCAACCCAGACAGGCCCGCCGCCCCGTTCGGCGTGAACCAGATTGCTCACAAATCCAACATGCGCCTGATGCAGGATGTGGAACTGTGCGCGAAATATAAAGTGCCGCTGATTATTACCTCACTCGGTGCGCGCCCGGAAATTAACGAAGCTATTCATTCCTATGGCGGGCTGGTGATGCATGACATTATTAACCAGCGTTTTGCGCACAAAGCCATTGAAAAAGGGGCCGATGGCCTGATCGCTGTGGCGGCAGGTGCTGGTGGCCACGCCGGGGCTCTTTCCCCCTTTGCCCTCATTCAGGAAATCAGACAATGGTTTGATGGTCCGGTGGCCCTTTCAGGCTCTATCGCCAATGGCAGAAGCGTTTTGGCCGCAGAAGCCATGGGGGCCGATTTCGCCTATATCGGCTCTGCCTTTATCGCAACGGAAGAAGCCATGGCGCAGGAGCCCTACAAGCAAGCGATTGTGGATTATAACGCCGAAGATATTGTCTATACAAACCTGTTTTCCGGTGTGCACGGTAACTATCTGAAACCTTCCATCAAACAGGCAGGCATGGACCCCGATAACCTGCCGGAAAGTGATCCTTCCAAAATGAACTTTGGTTCGGGTGGCAATGCCGATGTGAAGGTGTGGAAGGATATCTGGGGGTCTGGCCAGGGCATCGGCGCTGTGAAAGGCATTGTACCCGCAGCAGACCTGGTGGACCGACTGGCGGATGAATATTTCGCGGCACGGAAGGCTTTGGCGAACAGCCCCTGGCAGGAATAGCCCTCAGGCCCAGCAAAAAAAGCATTTCATATCTTAATGGCCTTGCCAGCTGCCCGCTGGCAACATATTATTTTTTTTGCGCTTAACTCACGCCGCCCCCCTTCACCGGGAAAACACTTAAGTGTAGAGCTTTTCAATCATTCATAACCTTTAATTGGGGTTAGAACAGAAGAAGGGAATGTTTGCGAACCCGCAATTGGAGGTTTTCCGATGAAACTCTCAGCACCTGTTCATATTTTGAAAGGCCGGGCCAAGGAACTGAAGCTCTCCCGGGGCATGACCATGATAGAAGCCCTGAACCAAATAGCCCGGAAGGAAGGTTATAACTCCTGGGGTCTGCTACAGTCGAAAGTGAAAGATTTTGTTCCCCAAACGGCCGATGAGCTTTTAGCATATTTACACCCCGGCGATATGCTCCTGATCTCTGCTCGCCCTGGCCTTGGCAAAACAGTGCTGGCCTTGCAGCTGATCACGCAGGCCATAGAGGAACAAAGAAGTTGTTTCTTTTTTTCCTTTGATTACACACCCAAAACCTTCGCCACCAAGATGTCAGACTTAAAGATCAGCCTGCAGGATATTGAACCACATCTGCATACCTATTTCTCTGATGATATCTGCGCTGACTACATTATTCACCAGACAGATAGCACGGCAAAGGAAGGCTCATTGATTGTGATAGATTATCTGCAGCTTCTCGATCAAAAAAGAAGCAATCCACCCTTGCAACAGCAGATAGAAACCTTGAAAAAACATGCCCGAGAAAAAAGATGCGTGCTGATTTTCATCGCTCAGATTGATCGTGCCTTTGAACAAGCCGAGCACAGCCAGGCAAGTTTGAGAGATATAAGACTACCAAATCCTTTGGATCTGAGCCTTTTTAACAAGTCCGTCTTTGTTCAGGCCGGGCAGATACACATGTAAGCCCACTTCACCTGTCCGGCGGCAATCATCTATGCTGCCGGGCATAATGATCACATACCTTGAGTTGTCAGGCCAGTTGGACTAGAGGTTTAACCCAGCGACATTAAACAGCCTGGGTACCTCTGTGTCTGAACCAAAAACATATAAAAATGCCATTTGCCTGCCATGCACTGGCTGCGAGGATAAGCCGTTATACCCAAACGCAAAGGGTGGCGTTTTTGACAGCAACCGAAGCCCCATACCTCACGCTTTTTTACGCCGGGAATATCGCAGAGACATTGAATATATCGATGGCAAATGGGACAGACGCACAGGCCAAACCATCAAACATCACCCTCTTATTGTGCCCGGCGATATAAAAGAAACAAAAAAACGTCTTGAAGGCCGCTATATATTTGCGGGCTATCTCTTCCCTCACTATGGCCACTTTTTGCTGGAAAGCCTTGCCAACCTGTGGTTTTTCAAACAGCATCCGGAAACACCCATCATCTGGCTTGGTGTGCATAACCAGCCTGCCCTGAACAGGATGAATGAGAGCTTCATCGAGCTATACGGCATTACAAACCCCATCCATATTCTGACAGAACAAACAGTAGTGGAAGAATTGATTGTGCCGGAGCCAGGCTATCTGATTCACACCCGCTATACGAATGAACAGGTACAGGCCCTGAAACTAGTGGATGCGCCAGACGTGCAGAAGGGCAAAAAAATATGGCTCTCACGCAGTAAACTCTCTGAAGGTCTCATTCTGAACGAAGGACAGCTGGAAATCATATTGGAAAAGAACGGCTGGATGATTTATCACCCGGAGGAATACCCGATCCCTGATCAGGTTGATATGTTGAAAGACGCGGAGGTGATAGCCGGAATTGAAGGGTCTGCGTTCCACCAGTTGATGCTGTTTCCTGATTATAAAGGCAAGGTGATCATTTTTGCCAGACGCGCAAAAATAGAATTTGATTTTGTTCATATCGCGGAAACCCTGGGGCTTGACCAGACAATTTTCTATCCCCCTGCGGTTATCTGGTCACACGGGTTAATGCACTGGGCCTATAATCGCTTCTGGCTGCGCCTGACACCCATTCTGGATGCATTGGGAGAAACAAGAGGCACCAAAAAACCAGCATTGCCGAAGAATAATCTACCGAGACTGGTGAGCTCGCTGACGGACTATTTCAAGCATAGATTGGTACTGGAATTATGGGGCAAAGAAACAACAATTGCCCCGGCTGTAAAAGGTGGCAGAACCTTATGTGTTTCGCCTGATATCACTTTTGATACGCATACTCTGCCTGAAAATACAGACTATCTGGATATTACCGCAGATCAGTTGTTCACCGGGCAGGTGTTGAAGGCTGCGCCAGACCTTTATTGTTTCAGGCACCGGAGCGATGAGCAAACCCTCATTCGTGCCTTCAACAATTCACTTCATCTCGCCAAATCAACGACCATGTGGCTGATAGAATATGATGCCTCAGAGCGTGAGACCATGCCAGAGGCTACTCTCACCGAAGAAGAAAGAAACAACACGGCCAATAAAAAACTGGTGCAATACATCGCCAGCTGCCACCCCATGCTTACCATTATTCGCCTGCGCGGCTCTAATGCTGCCCTTGTTTGGCAACAACCAAGGCAAATGATGGCACCCAGCCTTAGCACTTTCAACCAATTATCTGATTTGAAAGAGTTTGACCAATGCCCAGTCCTTAGCCTTAGTGCGGCAGCACAAGCCTTTAACAAAACCATGACTATTAAAACATCATAAATACCGTAAAAAATACCTAAGCTAGTAGATTTGAGTTAAAAATGTCTCCTTCACTACAGACCAAAGAAAAACCTAACTTTCTTCTAGGAATCGGTTGTCAAAAAGGTGGAACAACATGGTTACATGATTATCTGAGTTCCTTGCCCGACACCTGTATGTCAGAGCCGAAAGAACTACATATATTTGATAGCCTTTTTTTGCCCGATGAACATTCGGGCAGTTATATTCACCGCTATCGCGAGCTGGGTAACATTCTTAATAATGCAACACCACATGATGTTTTTGAGAAGAAAGTGGGGCACGAGATCGTACGAATTTTGAATATGTATTATGATCTTGGCATGTATGTAGATTATTTTAAAAAATGCGCAGCAGCTCCTGCCGTTAAGTTGGTTGGTGAAATTACGCCAGACTATTCAGAATTACATAAAGACCATTTTGAGAAAATATATAGCCTTCTCGAGCCACATTTTACTATTAAAGTAGTATTCCTTATGCGAGATCCTATAGAAAGGATTTATTCATTTATTCGTATGCAATATCAAAGTGCGCTTAGAGGTGGCCGCACACTAGAGCATTCTGTAGAAAAATACTTTGCCACTTCCTACAAGGCCAGGATTTGTGAAGCACTAACTAGATATGAAAAAACCATTTCTAACATAGAAGCGGTATTTCCTTCTGATACTATATATTATGACTTTTATGAGCATTTTTTTCAGGAGCCTCGCATTCAAGAGCTATGCGATTTCTTGGAAATTGATTACAGCCCCCCCAATTTTTCTAGGCGGCTGAACACAACTCAAAAAACACTACCATTGGATCCTGCTACGATAAAAGCGGCACGCCAATATTATGGCGGAACTTATGAATTGTGCGCTCAAAAGTTTGGTCAGGGTTTTATAAAAAAACTGTGGCCTCACTATTGAGGCGGCCCATCTTTCAAAATATAAAATTGACTCTTGCCCCTAAATAAGTATAGTCCGCGCGACTGGCGGCAGAACTGTTTTGTGGCCAGTTGGTGATTTTGTAAGAAAAGTCAGCGGAAACCGCCCAAAGTGTGGGATTTTCAATAGGGTTCAGCCCCACCCGGTTTGCTGCGGCGATGATAAGAAAGGAACTATCATGTTCGCAGTCGTAAAGACAGGCGGTAAACAATACCGTGTTGCTGAGGGTGATGTGATTAAAGTAGAGAAGCTGGCGGGTGAAGCTGGTTCCTCCATTACCCTTGATGAAGTACTGATGGTTGGTGATGAAAAAGCCATCAAGGTTGGTGAGCCCCTCGTCAAAGGTGCTTCCGTTACTGCAGAAGTGCTTGAGCAGAAAAAAGACAAAAAAATCACAGTTTTCAAAAAGAAGCGTCGTCACAACTATCGTCGCAAAAAAGGTCATCGCCAGGAAATCACAGTACTGCGCGTAACCGGCATTGGCGGGGCAGCTGCGAAAAAAGCGCCAGCCAAAAAGAAAACTGAAGCGAAAACCGAAGAAGCAGCGGCTGAATAAGCGGCGTTTTGAGATTAAGGAGATACTCTAATGGCTCATAAAAAAGCTGGTGGTAGTTCCCGTAACGGCCGCGATTCCATTGGCCGCCGTCTGGGCGTAAAGAAATTTGGTGGCGAGCAGGTTCTCGCTGGTAACATCCTCGTACGTCAGCGCGGTACAAAATGGTACCCAGGCGAGAATGTTGGCATGGGTAAAGACCACACCCTGTTTGCCCTGATCGAAGGTCAGGTGAAGTTCAGCAAAGGCAAAGGCGGCAGAGCTTTTGTTTCCATCCTGAACTAAAAACACAAAGAACAACGATTAAAGAGAAGCGGGCCAAACGGTCCGCTTTTTTTGTTTTCCTACACCATTAACAGATGAGTCCCCCCCACACACGGCTATAATCTCCTTGCAGATACCGTTCACAATGAAGGGGTGGAGCCTAACCAGCTCCAATAGCTCAATGGAAAAATTTCTCAATCAGTTCAAGCTTAGCGTCCGCATTTCCTCTCTCACTTTACTACCCCTGCTAATTGCATTGCGGTTTGCCATTTCCACAGCATTCAATGCCAAGGAAATATATGAGGAAGACCAAGCCATCAGTAAGCTGATGCAATAAGCTCGCAGATGCGGCCACAGCCTGAACAAGCCAAAATGATGGCTGAATAAAAAAATATCTCATGCAGATCATACTCTTTCTTTCAGTTCCGGGTATGATCTGTTAAAAGCCCAGCATGAAATTTGCTGATCAAACCAAGATATTTATCAAGAGCGGGGATGGAGGAAACGGATGTGTTTCCTTCAGGCGGGAAAAATACGTTGAATTTGGGGGGCCAAATGGTGGTGATGGTGGCCGGGGTGGTGATGTTTATGTTGAGGCCGTATCAGGCCTGAACACCCTTGTGGACTACCGCTACAAGCGCCACTTCAAAGCGGGCCGGGGCCAACATGGCATGGGCCGCAACATGACAGGCGCCACCGGCAAGGATATCACCCTGAAGGTGCCCGTTGGTACCCAGATTTATGATGAAGACCAGGAATTTCTGATTGCCGACCTCGCCAAGGTGGGGGATACGATTACCCTTGCCAAAGGGGGCCATGGCGGCCTTGGCAATACCCATTTCAAATCCTCTGTCACGCAGGCCCCGCGGCGTTCCACCCCTGGTGGTGAAGGCGAAGAAATGTGGGTTGTGCTGCGCCTGAAGCTGATCGCGGATGCCGGCCTCCTGGGCCTACCCAATGCTGGTAAATCAACCTTTCTAAGCGCCGTTTCCCGCGCCCGGCCCAAAATTGCCGATTATCCCTTTACCACAATCACACCCCAGCTTGGCGTGGTGGGTTTTGACGGCAATGAATTTGTCCTGGCTGATATCCCCGGCCTTATTGAAGGGGCCAGCGAAGGTGTGGGCCTTGGCCACCGCTTTTTAGGCCATGTGGAACGCTCTGGTGTGCTGTTGCACCTGGTGGATGGCACACAAGAAGATGTTGTCGGGGCCTATAACACAATCGTGAATGAGCTGGATCAATACGGCGAAGGCCTCATTAACAAACCACTGGTGATTGGCCTTAATAAATGTGACGCTATTCCTGAAGATGAGAAGGAAGCAAAACGCCTTGCCCTTCAGGATGTTGCCGCCCGTCCGGTTATCCTGTTGTCTGGTGCTACAGGCGAAGGCGTGCCAGAAGTGTTGGGTGCCTTATGGGATGTTATTAAAGAGGATCGACTGAAGCGCGCTGAAGAAGAAAATGGTGCCGCAGAGGAAGATAGCACTTGCACTGGTGGGGAATGGTCCCCTATTTAAAAGATATGTCCGACATGTCAGCCCAAAAAATTATCGAAACAGCCAAACTTATCGTTATTAAAGTTGGTTCCGCCCTCCTTGTTGATACGGAGCGTTCTGATGTTCGCCGCAAATGGCTCGATGGCCTTATTCAGGATATCGTTGCCATACGGGAAAAAGGCATCGAGGTGATCCTTGTCACATCGGGTACGGTTGCCATGGGCCTTGGCCCGCTTGGTTTCCAGTCCCGTCCTTCCCGGCTGGAGGAAGCTCAAGCCGCTGCAGCCATTGGCCAAATGCGCCTTGCCAGAGCCTATCAAACCATTTTTGAAGAGCATGGCATTACTGTTGCTCAGGTTCTCCTAACCCTGGATGACCTGGAAGACAGGCCTCGTTTTCTCAATGCACGGAACACAGTGGAAACACTGGTCGAGCGTAATATCATTCCTATCATTAATGAAAATGACACCGTGGCTACCAGCGAGCTGCGCTTTGGTGATAATGACAGGTTAGCCGCACGCGTAGCACAGATGGCTAATGCAGATTGCCTGGTGCTCCTGAGCGATATTGACGGGATGTATGATAAGGATCCCCGAAAAAACCCGGATGCGCACTTTTTCCCACTGATTGAAGATATCACATCAGAGATAGAAGCCATGGCAGGCCCACCAGCCTTGTCTACACCGGGCACCGGCGGTATGATAACCAAAATTGCTGCGGCAAAAATTGCACTGGCAGGCGGTTGTTCCATGATTATCATGAACGGCACAGAGGCCCAGCCTTTGAATCGCCTTAAAAATGGTGAACGCTCCACCTTGTTTTTAGCAGATACGGACCCACTTACTGTACGTAAAGGCTGGATACAGGGCATGATGGCGCCGCAAGGTTTTGTGCATATTGATGCAGGCGCTGTTGCCGCCCTAACACGAGGAGCAAGCCTGCTGGCTGCAGGTGTAACAAAAACAGAAGGTGATTTCGAGCGCGGAGACCTGATTGGCTTTATTAGCCCGGATGGCAGAAGGGTGGGCCAGGGGCTCTCCTCATACAGCGCTGAAGATACCTTCAAGATACAAGGCCGACAGATGAGCGAGGTATCTAAAATACTGGGCTATGCTGGCAGATCTGCCGTCGTGCACCGGGATGACCTTGTTCTCTTGTAAGGCAAACAGAACAGGAAGAAAAAATGGATGATGTGCAAAATATTGGCCTGCTGATGGCAACCATGGGCGAGCGCGCGAAAAGTGCAGCCAGGGCCCTGTCTCTTGCCTCAACGGAAGCCAAAAACAAAGCCCTCACAGTTGCAGCAACAGCCCTGCGCGCCAAAACAGCCGAGATTATTGAAGCCAATAAAAAAGATTTGGCTTTTGGTGAGCAGAAAGGCTTGTCCCCTTCCATGATGGACCGCCTGATGCTGGATGAAAGCCGCATTGATGGCATTGCCCAGGGCCTTGAAGCGATTGTTACCCTGCCCGACCCAGTGGGGGACACCATGGCAGAATGGGACAGACCCAACGGCCTGCATATTTCCCGTGTACGTGTGCCCCTTGGCGTAATTGGCGTAATTTATGAAAGCCGCCCCAATGTAACGGCGGATGCTGGTGCCCTGTGCCTGAAAGCTGGCAACGCTGCTATCCTGCGTGGCGGTAGTGAAAGCCTGCATTCCAGCACAGCCATTCATGCCTGCCTTGTGGCAGGCCTTGAAGCGGCGGGCCTGCCCGGTGATGCGATCCAGATTGTGCCAACCCGTGACCGGGCGGCCGTGGGTGAAATGCTGCGTATGACAGGGGTGATTGATATCATCGTGCCTCGCGGTGGCCGCTCACTGGTGGAGCGCGTGCAAAATGAAAGCCGAGTGCCTGTGTTTGCACACCTTGAAGGCATCTGCCATGTCTATATCGACGGAGCAGCCAACCCTAAAAAGGCCCGTGAAATCACGCTGAACGCCAAGATGCGCCGGACAGGCATTTGCGGCGCCGCTGAAACCCTGTTGATTGACAGAAAAGCCAGCGCCTTCCTGCCTGATATCATTGCTTCACTATTGGAGGCAGGCTGTAAAGTGCGTGGTGACACCGAAATTTGTGACCTGAACCCTGCCGTTGTGCCTGCCAAAGATGAAGACTGGGATACAGAATATCTGGAGCCCATTATCTCTGCCCGCATAGTGAACGGTGTGGATGAAGCGATAGCGCATATCGGAGCGCACTCTTCCGGCCACACTGAAAGCATTATCACCGAAGATAAAGCCGTGGCAGAAAAGTTCCTCACACAGGTGGACAGCGCCATTGTGATGCACAATGCCTCCACCCAGTTTGCCGATGGCGGCGAATTTGGCATGGGCGCGGAAATTGGCATTGCCACTGGCCGCATTCATGCTCGCGGCCCTGTGGGGCTGGAACAGCTAACCAGCTTCAAATATCAGGTTCGCGGTGATGGGCAAACCCGCCCGTAAGGCAGGCATTCAGGCACTGGTAAGGCAGGCAGCCCTCTGGCGGGGCTGCACCATCGCCCTTTATGGTGGCAGCTTCAACCCGGCCCATGAAGGCCATCTGCATGTGGCAAAAGAGGTGCTGAAACGGCTTGATGTGGATGCTGTGTGGCTGATGGTCAGCCCCCGCAACCCCCTGAAAGCCAAAGGCGATATTGCCCGTTATAAAAAGCGCCGGAAAAGCCTGCAAAAATTAATCGCTCATCACCCCAAATTGCACATTAGTGATATTGAAAAAAAGCTTGGTACACGCTATACGGCGGACACTCTTGATATTCTGATCAAAACCATGCCGGGAACACGTTTTATCTGGGTTATGGGCGCGGATAGTCTGGCCAATTTTCACCACTGGTATCGGTGGCAACATATTACAGATTCACTATCCATTGCGGTTTTTGACCGTCCGGGGTATTCTATTGCTGGTCTTGTCAGCAAAATGGCGCGCAGATACCGACATTCAAAAGTACCTGCCCGTCTGCTAGGAAAGACCGAAACACCAGCCTGGGCCTATGTGACAATGCCACGTCATCCAGCCTCGGCGACACAGATCCGCGAGCTGAAAAGCAACAGGATGCGAGCGGGATCGAAAAGAAAGGAGAGCTAGTTGCACGCTTCATCGGAGACGCTCAGCGTCACTGATCCTATCTCAGACGTAACATCTGAGGATCTCATGCAAACTGTCGTGAAATGCCTTGACGATCGTAAGGCCGAAGACATTGTTTCCATCAATTTAGCAGGTAAATCCAGCATTGCTGATTATATGATCATTGCAAGCGGACAGTCCCAACGGCAAGTTGCGGCACTGGCTGATTATGCTATCAAAGCCATGAAAGAGATGGGTCATAAAGACATCTCTGTACAGGGGCTTGAGCAGGCAGACTGGGTTCTGATTGATGCCGGAGATATCATCGCGCACATTTTCCGTCCGGAAGTTCGTAACTTCTATAATCTGGATAAAATGTGGAGCGCTGAACTGGATAATAATGACGTGCTGAACTAGGCCCGGCGCCCACAGGCAAAGGGAACAGGCAGCACCAGAGGGACGGGGCAAACTGCTCCGGCAGGTGGTTTTTGCATATCTCTATTATTGCTGTTGGCCGCATGGGACGCGGCCCGGAACAGGAACTGATGACGCAATATTTCAAGCGTCTGCCCTGGACACACAGTATCCATGAAATAGATATTAAAAAGCAGGCAGCAAATACAGCCGAGCGCAAGGCGCGTGAAGCTGAAAAACTTTTGGCCGCTGTGCCGGAAGGGGCTGCCCTGATTGCACTGGATGAACGGGGAAAACACCTAAAATCCCGTGATCTGGCAAAAAAAATTGACGATTGGCAGGTAACAGGCTTTAACACTGTTGCCTTTATCATTGGTGGCGCGGACGGTCTGGATGCATCCATATTGGACAAAGCTGACTTGAAGCTGGCGCTTGGCACCCTTACATGGCCTCATATGCTGGTGCGGGCCATGCTGGCAGAACAGGTGTACCGGGTCTGGTCAATATTAGCCGGGCACCCATATCACCGTGACTAGGGCTTTTACCGTCATTCCCGACGAGGCCGAGAGAAGGGAATCCTGCGATGAGAGATTTCCGCTTTCGCGAGAATGACAGAGAAGAAATATTTTCATAAGGGCTGATAAGGCTTATTATGAACAAGTTTATTGTTTGCAGGATGAAACACATGACCAAACACACGCCAAAACCCGTTGTCCTCTGCATATTGGACGGATGGGGATATCGTGACCAAACGGCAGACAATGCCATCAAACTTGCAAACACGCCTACTTATGATCGTTTGTGGAATGAGGCCCCGCGTGCGTGGCTAGCCACCAGTGGCCTGGCGGTTGGCCTGCCTGACGGACAAATGGGTAACTCTGAAGTTGGCCATATGAACCTGGGTGGCGGCCGCGTTGTAATGCAGGACCTGCCCCGCATTGATGGCGCCATAGAAACCGGCGAGCTGGCAAAAAATACTGAACTGCAAGCTTTCATCAGCAGACTGAAGGAAACAGGTGGCACAGCCCACATCATGGGGCTTCTCTCTCCCGGTGGGGTTCACAGCCATCAGGACCATATGGCCGCGCTGGTGAACATTCTGGCTGCAGCGGGCCTGCCGGTGCGGGTTCATGCTTTTATGGATGGCCGCGACACGCCGCCACGAGCGCGAACCGATGCCGCCCCCGGCCGGAGCCAGCCGTCTCCTTGGTGATGAACGGCCGAGATTAGAAGCCGAGATACTGATTCGATTGGTTTAATCTGAGCTGTCGATCCGGTAG
>JBNKGK010000005.1:5171-24086 GCA_050289785.1 Kordiimonas sp. | reverse complement strand
AGCTCAGCCACCGGCACGAACCGACGGCTACCCCACCTCTGGTTACGGCGCACAGTGGTGGCTATACAATAATCACCCCGGCATCCCATCTGATACATTTGCGGCAGGCGGCAACAGAGGCCAGTATATTGTCGTGATCCCGTCCAAAGGGCTGGTTATTGTGCGGCGCGGCTATGACATACTCGGGAAACAGGGTTTCCAGATCACCAAATTCGTTGCAGATACACTTGAAGCGTTAACACCATAGCCTATGCACCGGGTAGATGCCTCTGCAGCAAGGTTTCTACCCGTGCTTCCTGTGCAGTATAAAAAGCATCGTCTTCACTATGATCATAATCATATGGGCGGGCAGACATCATGCCATCCAGTGAGACTGTACTTGGCAAATCAACACCTAACAAACCCAACAACCTCGCTACTGTCGGCTCAAAGCTCTTACACAATTCTTCATAGGATATATGAACAGCAGCCCACTCATAAGCAAATAAGCAGGAAAGTCGCCATATCATATAGTGAGCAAAATAGGGATGAGTGTGAGGCCCACTTCTACACATCCATGGGAAATCAATCATCAAATCCCGATACCAGGGCAGCAGATAAAAATGATTATGCTCTTCAAAACTGGAAAGCGTCCAATCCTGATTATTAGGAACACCCTTGAGAGAAGATAGCCAACTATCCCTCGGGCTGCGATACAGATGCACAATAATGGCTTCAGGGAAATGCCGCCTCAAAAAAGGCAACCTGAAATCAATCCGGTTGAACTGTAACACTGGCCTTTCACTGGCAGCAGAGAGAAGTGCCTTGATATAAGCCACCAGCCCTTCGTCTTTGCCATGCTCCCCCAAAGCAATATGCTTGTAGGTCCATTCATCTTTAAAATGCCATTCAAGCTGCTCCAGGCCTTCATAATTAGCAGCATAATTCCGCACCCCTCTATGGGTAGGGTCAACCTGGCTGCCTCTCTTTTCCTCGTTAAACCAGCGACGCTCATTCAAAGGTTCATAATAAGCCGTATAACCCGGCAGGCGATGAAAAGCCTGCCATAAAAGGGTTGACCCACTTCTAAATCTTGAAGTGATAAAAATCGGTTGGTCCGGCGTTGCTCGCTGAACTGTCTCAGGAAAATTCCCCACAGGCCTGTAGGGCGGTAACTCACATGTTTTTCGGTTAATCGAAAGCCCTGCCAAGGCTATTTTTTCCAATCCATGACAGGAAGCCAAACGCCGCAGAAGCTTTTGCTGGAAAATCTCAGTCATGACTGTTTATCTTCACATAGGCCAGAGACAAACTTCATAAACTCATCAGCCTTTACCTGCCAATTCTGGCGCAGAGCATGAGCCTGCGCAGCCCTAGACAGCGCCTGCCGTTTTTTATCATTGGAAAGCAGGTCAATAATCGCCTTGGCAATCTGTTCAGGCTGCGTCCCATCCACCAGTACACCCGTCTCTCCGTCAAGAATAGCATCGGGCACACCTCCTGCGTCCCCACCTATTGAGGGTGTTCCTGCCGCGGCCGCCTCCAAAAAAACCAACCCAAACCCTTCTGTATCACCATCCGCCAGTGTGCGATTAGGCATAACGAACAAATCCGCCGCCGCATAAAGAGCTGGCACAACATCATCTTCAATTCGGCCCAGCATATGAACAGACGAATCCTGCTCTTTCGCCAGAGCCTGCCGGTGCAGATAGGGTTGCTGCCCCCCCGTGCCTGCAATCGCCAGAATGGCTCCCGGCAACGCCTTGCGAACAAGAGGCCAAGCTTCCAGAAGCCTGTCAAAGCCTTTTCGTGCCACCAGCCGGCCCATAGCCAAAACAAGCGGTGTTGAACGCAGACCTAAATATTCTCGGACATCAACGGAATAAGGGGGCTGGTAATGCTCGGCATAAACCCCATTCGTAATGGTTATGACCCTAGAAGACGAAACGCCATATTTTTCGCTGAGAAGACCTGCGGTAAAACGGCTTACAGCAATCACACCATCAGCGGCATTAAGGGCCGCCGCTCTGTCTCTATCAGCCTTGTGCGAATAAGCTTGCTGGGAAATTTCCTCTCCATGGGTATAGAGTATAATCGGGATATGTAGCTTCTTCTTCAAGGGGTAAATAAGCCACCCAAGCGCATCTAGTGCACCAATGCATACACAATCTATCTGGTCCTGCTGTACTTGCTTCAATATGGCACTTAATACGGCCTTCCTAATGCCTGCGGCCCGCCACCTGTTAACAAGCTTCGCCAGAATAGAAGATTTAGAATTGAGCAATCTCGGCCGAATCTCAGCCAAGCGTGTTATTTGATATGGTAACGCCTTATCATGCGCTTCCCAGCCTTCAATAACCTCACCACTGACATAATTTTTATATGCTGTCAGGATGCTGATCTCATCCGGTTTTGCAGAAGCCAAAGCATCATAGACCGTCTGAGCCCCCCCAATGAGGGGTTTATAATGCGTGGTGACAATGAGGCACTTTTTCATAATTTCCCTGCCCGCTATCCTCAGGCTTTATTGTACTTATTTCAATAAAACAAGGTACCTTGTTTTATTGACCATCCCCAGAGTCGAAGCACAATATCATAAATAAGGTAAGAGAGAAAAGCTCCCCAAAAAGAATTGAACCGGTAGCAATGCCACCGGCCCAGAACCTGACTAAATAAAATGTAACCAATCAAATAATGGCTGGAATATAATCAGCCTGATCTCAAATCTGGTTTCACTCTGCTGGCGAAAATAAGCCAGCCGTCTAAGCAAAGCCTGCGTAGTAGAGCTTGCGCTCCGTTAATGGGCATGTTTTAGCCCAGCTCTGTTAAAGTTTCATGTCATGATTTTATATATTCACTATGGAAAAACGACACCAAGATGATTACTTAAGGAACGAGCGTGACGCGGCCTGATAAAGCCTGTTATACTAAAACTCAATTAACCGTTTCGGGGGAAATAAATATGGCAATGACATCCGATGACATTGTAAATCTGATAAAAGAAGACCTTCCTGGCGCGCAGGTAAAGATAGAAGACCTACGGGGTGACGGCGATCACTATGCAGCGCATGTGGTGTATGAAGGTTTTCGCGGCCTTTCCCGCGTACAGCAGCATCAGATGGTGTATAAAAGCCTGAAGGGCCGCATGGGCGGCGAGCTACATGCTTTGGCACTGCAAACAAGTGCACCAGAATAGAAACAGAATTTCACAAACAGCGGCCCTTCCCCTGTTCGAGAGGGCAAACGAATAAAGGATAACCCGATGACCGATAACCCGGTTTCTGACCGCATTAAAGATTATGTTACCAAAGATGACGTGGTCCTGTTCATGAAAGGCACGCCTGTCTTCCCACAATGTGGTTTCTCCAGTGTGGTCTCACAGGTGCTACAACACATGAATGTGGCTTTCCAGTCTTATAACGTGCTGGAGGACATGGACATACGAGAAGGCATCAAGGCCTATTCAGATTGGCCAACCATCCCACAGCTTTATGTGAAGGGTGAGTTTATCGGCGGCTGTGATATCGTGCGCGAAATGTTTGAAAGCGGCGAACTGCAGCAATTGATGGCCGATAAGGGCGTCAAAGCCGCTTAAGGCTTTCAATACAAATCAGCAAGAGAAAGCAGGCTCAAACGGCCTGCTTTTTTATTTCACGAACTTGAAGACAAATCTGTCTGTATGGCCACGCAAGCCTTCGGCGAAAGGCGTATCAGTGTGTGGGTCCGCTTTGTTTGAAAGCACATCACTTGTCTCTACCAAATTGAAGCCCGCCGCCAAAGCCTGCTCCTTCACAAGTGCCGGATCAATCCGGTGTAATGTGTTGCCCGCCGCCATGCCAGACCCCGTGGGGGCCACATGATCAATCACCACAAAGGCACCACCTGGCTTTATGGCCTTGTGGATCGACTGCATGATCGCCGGAATATCCTCGTCCTTCTCCCGCGCCTTGTGCTTTATGAAATAATCATGATAGGCGAGAATGATCATCGCCACATCCACGCTGTTTTCAGGTAGCACAATTTCTTCCATATCTTCGTGAATCTGCACAACATTATCCAGCCGGTCACTATAGCGCTTGTCCACACTATCCCTCACGAAGGACCAGTAAACCGGGCCATTATGGGCATAAACCCGGCCATCATGCCCCACAGCACGAGACAAAATTTCAGTGTACCAGCCACTGCCGGAATTAATATCCAGCACCGTCATACCCGGTTTGATGCCCGCAAAGGCCAGAATTTCGGCTGGCTTGCGGGCAGCATCCCTCACCTTATCTTCCGCTGGGCGGTCAGCTGATTCAATAGCGCGCGAAATAGCATCCGGGTCATGCTCTGCCATGGCATACACACCCAGTGACGCCCCGAGAAGCAACGCCGTCACACCTGTTCTTTTCAGTATTGACCCCATCACCTTTTGTCCCTCATCTGCCTATATAGCCAAGATGGTAAACCTGAGAACACCGTCCGGCAAGCCTTTCAAACACCTGCTCACAAAATCTTGTATCATGGCTCGTTTCACCCCATTTTAATGATATGATCACAGGAAAGGAATTTGCCATGCGTAAAATATTGCTACCGCCTGTTTTACTCTTGTTATGCCTAACTGGTATGCTTCTAGTGCATTTCTTTTTTGCTTCCAGCACCTGGTTATCACAGTTACTGCGTTTTACGGGGGGCTGTTTGCTAATCCTTGGCCTCGCCCTGCCGCTGTGGGGCGCATGGGTATTCAAAAAGGCGGAAACCAATATTCTGCCTTATAATGACCCGGACAAACTGGTTATCCATGGGCCCTTTAAATATTCCCGCAACCCCATGTATTTGGGCCTGCTGACCATCCTTCTGGGCATGGCGCTACTGCTGGGCAGCATTGTCAGCCTTTTCTTTCCGCTGCTCTTTTTCTGTGTGGCCAATTGGTGGTATATTCCCTTTGAGGAAAAGCGCATGGCCATCACCTTTGGCGGCGAATACAAAGCCTACAAAAGCCGGGTGCGTCGCTGGGTTTAGGGAAAAACAAGATAATGCAATCAGGCTGGTTCACCCCCGTTGATGCTTACTGTGAGCGCCTTGACCCCGGCCTGCTTGCTGAGCCATTGAACGCCATCAGCAATATTGCCTTTTTCATCGCCGCCTGGCTGGCATGGCGCTATGGCGCACAGCGCGGCCTGCACACACGCAGCAGCCTGTGGATGGTTTTTATGCTGGCCATTGTGGGCGTGGGCAGCACGCTGTTTCACACCTTCGCCAATGTATGGAGCGAACTGGCGGACACCACGCCCATCTATATCTTTCAGCTAAGCCTTGTGTTCCTGTACGGCACAGCCCTTGGCGCGTTCAAGGGGGCACCCCGCCCCGCCCTTTGGGGCCTTGGCCTCTTGTGCTTGTTCATTGCCACGGTAGCTCTGTTCATGCTGATGCCGGGGCATTGGCTGAACGGCTCGGTGGGCTATCTGCCCGGCTTTCTTTTCCTGTTTCTGCTGGGCCTGCACCAACGAAAGCTTAATATGCCAGAACGCAGCGCCTTCCTCACCGCCAGCCTGTTGTTTGGCCTCTCGCTCATCGCCCGCTCGCTGGATCATGCGCTGTGCAGCCATATCCCCACAGGCCTTCATTTCATCTGGCATGGCATTAATGGCGCGGTGCTCTATTTCTCTGTCCTTGGTTATATGGGCCTTGGTTATATGGGGGTAAACCGCGCCTCATGCTCAACACACCTATAAAGGTTATTTCGCGCACAGATAGCAATATTAAATTGCAAAATCAAATTCATGAGATCATGATCAAACCTGAGCGCGATTAGCTTGGGGGAGAGCATGACTCGAGACAAAGCTGGCTGCACGTCACCGGGTCGGCACTCCCACCGACAAACGACAAATCACCGCTCACCATGGTTTGAGTTTAACCCGGCAGCAACGCCATCACCCACCATTTGAACACAGGGGGCCATTATGACCAAACACGAAAATATTATGAAACTGATGAGCGAAGAAGCAGATGTCTCCGCTATTGCAAAAAATACCATCACATCACCTCTTGGTGGCAAAAGTGATGATATGTTTCTTGTCACCTTCCTCACCTATTTTCCACCTAACGTAACCTTCACCACCTATCGTTCCACCTGCACAGTGAATGTGACGATAGATAATAACCCGCCAAAACCCTATAAAGTTGGCCCAGGCGCCCCACAAACCATCCAAATCCCTGCTGGCACCACAGCCTTTTCTGCTGATGCCACAGATATCCAGATACTGGATCCATCCATGTCTTTCCTTTGCACCACATTTTAAGGCGCAAAAACCGGGGTGGGCTGCCGCCCCGGTTTACCCTTCAGGCGGCTAGCGTGGGGAACAAATCACCCAGTGCGGGTTCTGCTGCTCTATCAGGTTGATTTTCCAGGGCCTATGCCAGCGCTTGAGCTGCTTTTCCCGTTCTATAGCTGCGGTGATATCGTCAAACACTTCATAATAAACAAGACGCTTCACCTCATAGCTGGCGGTAAAGCCTTCCACCTCACCTTCCCTGTGCTGCCACACCCGATTCAGCAAATCAGATGTCACACCAATGTATAAAGTGCCGTGCTTCTTGGAAGCCATGATATAGGTATAGGCTTGTTTCTGCATGAATGGAGCCTAGCTTAAAAATAGACCCTGAAACAAGTTCAGGGTGACGATAGAGAATCTTAGCCGCTTCAATTTAACTCCGTCATGCTGAACTTGTTTCAGCATCCATTCCTCCACCAGCCCAAACCTTTCAATTAGCACCATAAAACTGCGTACAAACAGCACTGTCTGAGCGCATCACGGCCTGTTGGTGAAAGCGCGTCACATAGGCGCCTGCAATGGCGGCCAGTTTGTCATTCGCGGCTGTGTCTTTACTGGCATACTGCACAAGCAGCAGCTTGCTGCGCTCACACGCGCCGTTCGCAGCGGCCTTGCAGCCCTGCCAGAAACCGGCCCCATCCACCACCGTAAAACCCGCCTCAAAACGCGGAATAATTTCCGTGGTCACAAAATCGGCCCAGCCAGCATCCGTCACCTCGCCGCCGCTGCCAATGCCCCGGCCAAAAAACATCTGTGTCTGCTGCCATGCCTCAGCCCCCCTGGGGCATTCCGCCTGCGCAAAAGAGGTGCAGGCTATGAGGGAGAGGCAAAGGGCTAATTGGAATGATTTTTTGGGCATATCTTCTACTTCGCACTCAGCAATTAACTAACCTGGGAATTTCTAAATGGATTCATTTTGGCCATGATTTGCATAACAGGAGACTCATCTCCATGCTTACCATCCAATGTCGATGAAGCATTATAACCTATTGTATATATAGCAGTTTCCAACAATTTTTTGAGCAATTCTTGCTCTTCCTGCTCTAATTCTTCAATCTGAGTTTTAAAGCTAGAGTAAGACATGGCTATGGCTTCTTTATGAGCATATTCTTCTTGTAACCTTTGAGCTTGACTTCTCCTCTTCGATGCGAAAAAAGCAATCCAGAATAAAGGAATAAATATTGGCAGCTTTATGAGTGTGTTTTTCAACAGCTGCAGGTTCTGAATACTGAAATTCATAGCATCAGTCGAGACAGTTCCTACACTTATTCCTTCCAGAGAAAACGGACTGCCCATGAATAGCGGCTTACCTAACATGATGGCTGTGACTAAAATCAATATTGCCGCAGCATAAAACACCCAAGAGTTAACTAAGATTGCCGTTTTATAGGATTTTTTCTGGTCACTGAACGCTTTGGCTAATCCTGCGCTGGTTGCACTCGGCAATAATTCTTCTATTTTTTGATACAAAGCATCGTATTTATTTTGGATTTTTTCATAATACTTGGAGAATTCTTCTTTTCGATCTGTAAACTCTGCCTGTAGGCCCTGTACTTGTTTACCGTCTTTTTCATAGCCAAAAACACGATCATAAAATAACGAAAGCCCCGCTAATTCGTCCCTGCTTTCATCGAGTTTACTTGAAATAGTATCAGCTTTTGATGTGGCGGTTTCTAAAGCTTCTGCTATACGAGACTGAATAGACGTTTTTTCCGAATCTCCATCAAACAAAAGTTGCTGATATTCACCAATTTTTTTCTGTTCATCTTGAATATCTGACAGCAACGTTTCAAGTTTCTTCTTATGGGAATCTCTTCCGTCCACATCAAAAAAACATTCATCATTAAACTGCTGGATTTCCTGCGTTAAATTTCTTGCATTATCTAAGATAATTAGCACTTTCCTGTTTATTTTTGCTAATCTCGCTCAACAATTCTTTTGAAGTTTGACTAAAATTATTTAAAGTGGAAATGATTGTGTTTTGAAATTTATTAAATGCACCTCGCATACTTCTCGCAACCTTACCCGAAAGAAACATATAAGGGCTAGTCGAGCTAAGAAGGTTATCCAAATGGCTATTAGCCTGATGCAAGTGTGTTCTATTCCCATCATTATTAAAATTAGAGATTGAGCCCAAAGTATTCTGAATCAAGCTATCAATATTGTCCCAGAACCCGATAGGGATCATATCAGGGTCACAATAATCAATAAAATTATCCATTAATTCTACAACTTTACTAAGACGTGCATACTCAGCAACATCCTCAGGCGAAGAATTAACTTTCTCTTGAGTAATGTTTAGGGCTTCTTTTAATTTAGACCACTTATCCCGAAATTGATGGTTCCCAAACCTTTGTTGCCATCTAGTCATATATACCCCCAGAAATTGCCCTGCTATACAAAAATATATTGATGCAACTTTTAAGGAAAATAGACCTGTTGCAAAAGTAAGGGGGTTCCTATGGAACCCCCTTTGTGATTCAAGGTATCCAGCAACGGAGGCCTTAAACCTATGGGACATTTTAACACTAGAGCGCTTATTCGCAAGCGCCAATTTCGCTCTTTGACGGGAGTAACACCGGCTGTTTTCCAGAAGATGGTGAAGCATTTGCAGCCTGGCTGGGAGCGTTTGGCGAAACGCAAGAACCGGTCGGGGCGTCCCTATGGGGTGGGCGAACTGGACAATCATCTTCTGGTTTTGTTGATCAGTTACCGCTGTCATCTGACGCAGGACTTTCTGGCCCTTCTCTATAGGGTGGACAAGGCCACAATCTGCCGTGCGCTACGGCGTATAGAAACGCTGGCCAGGCGCATTCTCGGCGTCAAACGCAAGATCAAGGTGACAGCCAAGGAGGCCGAGGCCCTGCTGATTGATGCGACAGAGCAAGCTGTAGAGCGGCCCAAATGGCGCCAGAAAAGCTGGTATTCCGGCAAAAAGAAGCGCCACACGGTCAAAAACGAAATCATCATCACACAAAAGGGCAGGATTGTCTCCGCCTCACCCTCTGCTCCGGGAACGGTGCATGATCTGACCCTCCGAAGGCGCGGCCCGCCTTTGCCTGAAGGCGCTCACGCTTATGTCGACAGCGGCTATCAGGGGTATCAGAACGATCACCCCAACCTCGAAATCCCGTACAAAAAACCAAAAGGCGGCAAACTCACAAAAGACGAAAAACACTATAATCAGGCTCTGTCCCGTTTTCGCGTGCGCGTCGAACACGCCATTGCCCGTATGAAGAAATTCCGCATTCTGGCAGATCGCTTCCGCTATCCACGTTCCAGGCATACCACAAAATTCGCCATCATCGCCGGTATTGCAAACCTGACTGCCGGATTTTGAAAAAGAATGGATAAGAAATCAGCATGGCGCGCTCATTTCTCTGCTACTTTTGCAACATGTCTAATAGCAAGCACCTTAAGATGCGCACAAAAGGTAATATCTACCAACATTTGGATTTGTGTCTTTGAGGCTTCATAACCTCAGTTCAAAAGATAAGAATAAAAACACAATCGTCATTACCCGGCTTGACCGGGTAATCCATACAGCGTTTCAACATGGCTATGGACTCGCCTATCAAGTAGGCGAGTGACGAGGGGTACTGGTGTCACTCCCGCGAAAGGGGGAGTCTGGATTCCCTTCCCTCGCGCTACGCACTCGCCGGGAATGACAGCTATAATCGTCATTACCCGGCTTGACCGGGTAATCCATACAGTGTTTCAATCTGACTATGGACTCGCCGATCAGGTCGGCGAGTGACGAAGAGTGAGTTACTCCGCTGCTGTCACTTCCTCCGCTGGCAGGTACAGCTCTGAGCCACGTTTTTTGAACTCTTCGCTCATTTGCTTCATGCCGGTTTCCGCCTCTTCTTTTTTGGCGGCGAATTCCCGCACTTCTGCGGTGATTTTCATGGAGCAGAATTTAGGCCCGCACATGCTGCAGAAATGCGCCACTTTGTGGGCTTCCTTCGGCAATGTCTGGTCATGGAAATCCCTCGCCCGCTCAGGATCCAGGCTCAGATTAAACTGGTCTTCCCAGCGGAATTCATAGCGCGCGCGGGAAAGCGCATCATCGCGTATCTGGCTGGCGGGGTGGCCCTTGGCCAGATCAGCCGCATGGGCCGCCAGCTTATAGGTGATCACGCCTTCCTTCACATCGTTACGGTCTGGCAGGCCGAGATGCTCTTTCGGGGTCACGTAACACAGCATGGCCGTGCCGTACCAGCCGATCTGCGCTGCGCCGATCGCGCTCGTGATATGGTCATAGCCCGGTGCGATATCAGTGGTGAGCGGGCCAAGCGTGTAAAAGGGCGCTTCATGGCAGTGCTTCAGCTGCTCTTCCATATTCTGTTTGATTTTATGCATGGGTACATGGCCGGGGCCTTCAATAAACACCTGCACATCATGCTCCCACGCGATTTTGGTCAGCTCACCAAGGGTGCGCAGCTCTGCAAACTGGGCTTCATCATTAGCGTCAGCGATGCTGCCGGGGCGCAGGCCATCACCAAGCGAGAAGGCCACATCATAGCACTTCAGGATTTTGCAGATATCCTCAAAATGCGTGTAGAGGAAGCTTTCCTGATGGTGGGCAAGGCACCATTTGGCCATGATGCTGCCACCGCGCGACACAATGCCTGTCACCCGCTTGGCGGTAAGATGAATATAAGGCAGGCGCACACCGGCATGGATGGTGAAATAATCAACGCCCTGCTCACACTGCTCAATCAGCGTATCGCGGTATATCTCCCACGTTAAATTCTCGGCGATGCCATCCACTTTTTCCAGCGCCTGATAGATAGGCACGGTGCCGATGGGCACGGGCGAATTGCGGATGATCCATTCCCGCGTGTTATGGATGTTGCGGCCGGTGGAAAGGTCCATCACCGTGTCAGCGCCCCAGCGGGTGGCCCACACCATTTTATCCACTTCTTCCGCGATGCTGCTAGTCACCGCCGAATTGCCGATATTGGCATTGATTTTAACGAGGAAGTTGCGGCCAATGATCATCGGCTCGCTTTCCGGGTGGTTCACGTTATTCACCAGCACGGCGCGGCCACGGGCGATCTCATCCCGCACAAATTCAGCGGTGATATAATCAGGGATTTCAGCGCCGAAGCTCTCGCCCTCGCGCTCCAGCTTTTCAGCGAGCGCCTTACGGCCCAGGTTCTCCCGCACAGCGACAAATTCCATCTCTGGTGTGATGATGCCTTTGCGAGCATAGTGCATCTGGGTAACGTTCATGCCCTCTTTCGCGCGCAGGGGGCGCTTTCTCACCGGGAACTCAGGGGCCAGATATTTCTCATCTGTAGTGCCGTTATCCTCTGGCTTGATATTCCGGCCTTCATATTCTTCCACGTCAGCGCGGGCGAGGATCCATTCTTTCCGCAGCTCGGGCAGGCCTTTGTAGATATCCACCTCAGCCTTTGGGTCTGTATAGGGGCCAGACGTGTCATACACGCGCACAGGCACTTCGTTCGCGGAAGGATGCAGGTGAATTTCCCGCATGGGCACGCGCACGTTGTCCATCGTTTCAGACCGCACATAGATTTTTTTAGAACCGGGCAGCTCACCCGTGGTGATGGAAAAACTGGTTTTGGCTGTATCAGGCATTTTGATCGCTCCGTTCCTACGCTGGGATTAGCCAGATCAGGTTCTAAGGGTCTCTGCACATTTGCAAACTCTCAGCCGAAAGCGGCTCCCCTCGAAACACATATGAAGCACCTTGTTTACGCCTGTTGCGGTATGCACGCAAGGGGAAGAGGAAAGAAGACCAAAAAAAGAGCGCAGCAAATGCCGCGCCCTTCAGAAACTTTAGAAAATAGCCTGAGGCTATTAACGGGAATAGAATTCCACCACCAGATTTGGTTCCATCACCACTGGGTATGGCACTTCATCAAGGGCAGGAACGCGCACATAAGTGGCTTTGACACCGTCCACAGTAAGATATTCCGGCACATCACGCTCTGGGCTTTGGCCCGCTTCCAGCACCATTGGGATCTGGCGAGATTTTTCACGAATCTCTACAGTTTCACCCGGCTTGATCATACGGGAAGGAATGTTACAGCGCTTGCCGTTCACCAGCACATGGCCGTGGCTTACAAACTGACGCGCAGCGAACACTGTTGGCACGAACTTGGAACGGTACACAATAGCATCGAGACGAGACTCGAGAATACCGACCAGATTTTCACCAGTATCACCTTTGCGGCGATCAGCTTCTGCATAATAACGGCGGAACTGTTTTTCCATGATATTGCCGTAATAGCCTTTCAGCTTCTGCTTTGCACGCAGCTGAATACCATAGTCAGACAGCTTGCCTTTACGGCGCTGACCATGCTGGCCTGGGCCATATTCACGGCTGTTCACTGGGGATTTAGCACGACCCCAGATGTTTTCGCCCATACGGCGATCGATTTTATATTTAGCCTGGATACGCTTGGACATTGAATCGCTCCTTCTTTCCAGCGCCATGAGCGGTGTGCATGTCCTCATCGGGTGCACTATGTTGCTCATGCGGACAGGGACACCATTGCCCTGACCATTCATTAACAGGCGGGGAGATAGAGGGTATAAAAGCGTTTGTCAATCTATTATGACTTAATTCAATAGTCATAATCCTATGCATGTGGGTATATAAATGGGTAAAATACAAGAAACAAATCAAAGTACGGCGCCTCATAGTCAGGAAAGGTGCCCTGCCTGCTACTCCAACACCCTGGACAAACCGACGCCAAAGAAATGGACATGCAAACTGTGCAAGCTTTCCGGCCCGGAGGATGTTTTCAGAAACTGGGCCCACCATAAACATCAATTCCTGCCGGTTAATGGTCTTCTGGTTCTACCAAACCCCGGCAACTGGATGAGCCGTTTTATCGGCACGGCAAAATCCGGCGGTACCATCGCCTATAGCGCGATGGCAGCCGAAGCCATTCTGGAACGTCACCAGATAGCCATCACACATTATAAAACCCAAGGGGTGTTTGGTCTTCCCTTATCGCTCGGGCGCTGGGGCGAAAAGCTTTATATCAAAACCAGCGATCACGACACAACCGCACCAGAAACAAAAGGCAAAATCACCATTGGCGGCATCTGCACGACCAATGATACAATAGCCATTGCACATATTATCCGGTTATGCCTGCCCATGGCGCGTCACTTCGTTTTTGTCGTGGACACGTATGACAGGGCAACAGCCACCAACTTTGAAAATGAGCTAAGGCAACAATTATCAGAAGAGTTGACGCACGATGATAATCTGAAAATTGGCTATAACAGCTTAGAGCAAAACTTCAGCAGACAAAGAAACATTGTGCAGGCACTCGCCGAAACACCCTGGGTTCTCCAACTGGATACAGATGAAACTCTCTCGCCGGAACTGGTCCACCAATTAGGCTGGACCATCACAAAGGCAGATAATATGAATGTCCCGTCTGTTGGTATCCCCAGGCGAAATTATGTGGATGGCCATTTAACGGCCCACTATCCCGACATTCAATACAGACTTAACAGAAAGAAAGTGCGCTATACCCAACCCGTGCATGAAACACCTGATGTGGCCTGGTATGATAAGGTGTATTGCTGGCTGGGACATATTGACCATCATCTGGCCTCCGCCCGCCTGCAAAAGCGCAGCGCAACTTACGAAGGCATTGAGAAAGGTGCAGGCAAACCACAGGTACTTACTCTTCTACAAACGCCGTTTAGCCTGCCCTCTATCTAACTGCGTAAACGTCGGATCAGGCTGGAAGTATCCTGCCTGCCGCCCCCCATATTCTGTACATCTGCATAAAATTGATCAACCAGCGCGGTGACCGGCAGCGAAAGCCCCATGGCCCGTGCTTCGGAAAGCACAATACCCATATCCTTGCGCATCCAGTCCACCGCAAAACCAAAATCAAACTCACCATCAATCATGGTTTTTGCCCGATTATCCATTTGCCAGCTTTGCGCTGCACCTTTGCTGATCACATCAACCACCGCTTTGGCATCCAGCCCCGCTTCAATGGCAAAGTGCAAGGCTTCAGACAGCCCCTGCAAAAGCCCGCCAATACAAATCTGGTTCACCATTTTTGTGAGCTGCCCTGCACCCGATGGCCCCATCAGTTTCGCAGATTTGGCATAAGCCTGCATCACCGGCTCTGCCACCGCGAAAGCTTTTTCGTCGCCGCCGCACATGATGGTAAGCACACCGTTGACAGCCCCGGCTTCCCCACCAGAAACCGGCGCATCAATGAAATGCAAGCCCTTTTCTACTGCGGCTTTGCTCATGGCACGGGCACATTCGGCTGAGGCCGTCGTATGATCCACGAAAATGGCGCCCTCTTTCATACTGAAAAAAGCACCTTCAGCGCCGGTGCAAATCTCCGCCACGTCATGATCCGCCCCAACGCAGGCAAAAACAATATCTGCTTCTGCGGCCGCGCCCGCCGGGGTTGGTGCTATATAAAGCTCGGCTTCCTCTGCCTCATAGGTACTCAGCCATAAATCAGCCTTGGCTGCCGTTCTATTATAAACAGTAACCTCATGCCCTGCCCTGGCCAAATGGCCCGCCACGGGAAAACCCATCACACCCAAACCTAAAAATGCTACTTTTGCCATGCGCAACCTCCTGTCAGGGCCAAAACTTGCACTCGTAAATAAGCCTTCTCCTTATCGCTGTCCAGCAAAGGAACGCAGATAGAGCTTGAAACACACAGTTAACCAAATATTATCGTTAAGCATGTTAGGGGATTGGGCATAGGCCCACAGGTATATAGAGAGCATTACTCAGCGTGGCAGACGACGACAAACAGAAACCGATCATCAAAAAGGTGAAAAAAGTTTCAGGCGGTGGCCACCATGGCGGCGCCTGGAAAGTGGCCTATGCTGATTTCACAACAGCTATGATGGCTTTTTTCATGCTTTTATGGCTTTTGAACGTAGCCCCACCTGAAACGTTGGCAGGCCTTGCGGATTATTTCTCCCCCACCACGGCTGCCATTTCCGGCCGTACGGGCTCTGATGCCGTCAACCAGCCTAACTCTGATGCTGTTGGCAGTAACCCTGCCCCTGTTGTGGCCATCACGGTTCCCGGCCCACCACAGAGCGGCCCCACCGATGGCAGCAAACAGGGAGCTGATGCCGAAGGCGGTGGGGACCCCAATTTCCCGAATGACAGGCTCGCCAACCGCATTCGCGAACAGGAAGATATGGCTTTTGAGCAAATGCAAGAGCAATTGCGCCTCGCTATTCAGCAATCTCCTACCCTCTCTGACATCTCTGAGCACCTGATCATGGAGATTACAGAAGATGGCATGAAAATTCAGCTGATTGATAAAGACAGACGCGCCATGTTCAAAAGTGGTACAGCCCAGTTATATGAATATGCCAAGAAAATGATATCCGAAATTGGCAAGTCAGTTCAAAACCTGCCAAACAGAATCACAGTGGAAGGCCACACAGATGGCGGTGTTTTCATGGGCCCATCCGGCTCCACCAACTGGGAATTAAGCGCTGACCGGGCTAATGCCGCCCGCACCGTGCTGGATATGACAGGAATCACAGACGACCGATATTCTGAAATTATCAGCAAGGCTGGTACGGAACCCCTGTATCCAGACCAGCCAAACCGCCCGGAAAACAGACGGATTACCATTCTTGTCCTGCGTGAAGCCCCAGTGGTGCCCCCCAATCTGACAAATTAATAAAATCACCATAATTATTGCGGCAACATCGGATTTACCTTGAGAGTCAGCTTGGGCCTCTGTAACACTTTGCAGTATATAAATATAATTGCTTGGGACATATGGAACTAATTGAACCGACAATACAGATGTGGCTGACCTTTGCCATCGTAGCAGGGGCCATTATCGCCTATGCCTACGATCGCATACCGCTGGAAATCTCTTCCATCACTATTGTGGCTTTGTTGCTTTTTGTTTTTGAGTTGATGCCACTAAAAAACGCCACGGCAGAAATCAACAGCCGCACCCTTCTAGAAGGCTTTGCTGATCCGTCACTGATAACAATTATGGCCTTGCTTGTTGTCGGTCAGGGGCTTGTGCAAACAGGGGCGCTCAATGGCCCCGCTGGCCTGTTGGTAAAATGGGGTAAAAATCACCCTCATTCGGTGATTCTCTTGTGTTTCATCGTTGTGATAGCCATTTCAACCGTGTTGAACAACACACCTGTTGTTGTGATTTTCATTCCTATTCTTGCGGCGCTTTCAGAAAGGCTGGGGCGCAAAGTTGCCATGGTTATGATGCCTCTCAGCTTCGTCGCAATTTTGGGGGGTAACATTACCAAAATCGGGTCTAGCACCAACCTCTTGGCCATTGGTGCCGCAGAGCAGGTTGGCGGCCCTCCAATCGGCTTCTTTGATTTTTCTATTCCCGGCCTCGTGCTTGCTGTAACGGGTTTTGTTTATGTTGTTCTTATCGCCCCGCGCCTGTTGGTGGACAGGGAAGGCCTTGCTACGCGTATTGCAGGCAGCAGCGGCAAACAGTTCCTGTTTCAGATGGAACTGGCACCAGATAACGGCCTTGTCGGGCAGAAGGCTATCGCAGGCATGTTCCCAGGTCTTAAGGATGTTACCGTCCGCATGATCCAGCGCGGCGGGGAAAAGCTGCTACCTCCCTATGATGAGATCACACTTGAAGTGGGGGATATCGTTATGGTGGCTGCCACCCGTGGCGTGATGACGGAATTTCTCAATGCTTCCCCTGACCTTGTCTCCAGCGCAGAAGGCGAAGAAGTGGATGAAGGAGCTGGCACCCGCCGTGTTATCGCCGAAGCCGTAATTGCGCCTGCCTCCCGTATGGATGGCCGCACCCTCGCCCAAACAGGGTTTCGCGCGGAAACTGGTTGTGCTGTGCTGGGCGTGCAGCGCCGCAGCCGTATGATCAGGGCTTCCCTATCCCAATTGCGCCTCGAAGCCGGTGATGTACTTCTGGTGATGGGGGACAGAAACAATGTTCTGGCGCTTAGAGACAACCGTGATGTGCTGTTGATGGAATCATCTGCTTCTGATGTACCGATGAAGGAATATGCATGGCGGGCGCTCGCCATCTTTATTGGTGTTGTGGTTGCTGCCGCTTTCGAAATTGTGCCTATTGTTGTGGCCGCCCTTGTGGGGGCCACACTTATGATGATGTCAAGCTGCCTTAATATCCGTCAGGCAAGCCGAGCCATCGATAGGCGGGTTTACACTATTGTTGGTGCCGCTCTGGCTATGGGTACAGCAATGCAAGGCACCGGGGGTGCTGCCTGGCTTGCTCATACAGTCATTGAAATGCTGATGGGTGCGCCTGTTTGGGTGCTGCTATCCGGTTTTTTCCTACTCATCGCATTCCTCACGAATATTCTATCCAACAATGCTGCGGCAGTGCTGTTTACCCCTATTGCCCTCTCGATAGCTGCTGAACTGCAAGTAGACCCGATGCCCTTCATCCTTGCTGTCATTTTTGGTGCGAACTGTAGTTTCGCCACCCCTATGAGCTATCAGACCAATTTGCTGGTGATGGCCCCGGGCCACTATAAATTCAGTGATTTTATGCGTGTGGGTACGCCGTTAATCTTTCTTATATGGATTACATTTACATTGTTCGTTCCATGGTATTATGGCTTACTCTGAAATTTTGAGGTATAGTGCAGATAACTGGAACAAACGGTAGCGAGCATGACAGACCAGGGCCTTCAATTTCCAAAATTTTATGTGACAGCCCCTTCAGCCTGTCCCTATCTCGAAGGAAAAATTGAACGTAAAGTTTTCACCGAATTACGCGGTCCTGATGCTGCAGCCATGAACGAAGCCCTCGGGCGTGTGGGGTTCCGGCGTAGCCAGAGCGTAGCTTATAGGCCCGCCTGTGATGGCTGCTCTGCCTGTATTTCTGCTAGGGTTCTGGCCAAAGAATTTAGGACAAACAAAAGCCAGCGCCGTGTCCTGCAAAATAACACTGACCTGAAAACAGAAATATGCCCGCCCGTTATCACCCACGAGCAATATGACCTCCTGAAAACTTATCTTGCCAGCCGCCATATGGATGGCTCTATGGCTAACATGACCATAGAGGAATATAGGGATATGGTGGAAGCCAGCCCGGTTCATACAATTATTTTGGAATATAGGCGTGCTATTGATGGTAAGCTGATGGCTACGGCCCTCACAGATGAGCTATCAGATGGCTTGTCTATGATCTACAGCTTTTTTGATACATCAGAAGAACATAAAGCCCGCAGTTTGGGCACCTATATGATTCTGGATCATATAGAAAGAGCATCCCACGCCAACCAGCACTATGTGTATCTGGGCTACTACGTAAAAGGCAGCCCCAAAATGCACTATAAAGATAAGTTCAAACCTCAGGAGCAACTGGGGCCAAACGGCTGGATGATTAGTGACTGATGAACAGTGCCCACAATTGGCCATGTGCCTAGCCCTTATAACCATTTTATTGTGAATCCACCTTGCCCCGCAAGGCTGCCGCCTTATACTGCCTGTTCAGCGAATCAGCTCGAGATGCCGCCAGTGGGGAAGGACAGTGACATGAATAACAAGACAAAAAAAAATGATATTAAAGATACCACTATAGACAGGCGCCGCCTGCTGCGTGGTGCGGCGGGTCTTGCTGGTGCAGCAAGCCTT
>JBNKGK010000005.1:0-5161 GCA_050289785.1 Kordiimonas sp. | reverse complement strand
CTGCCTGCGATAGTGGCGCTCAGGAAAAAGCTGGCCCTGCTACCCTTTCAAAAAAGCGCACCCTGAAAATGGTAACATCCTGGCCAAAGAACTTCCCGGGTACAGGCACAGGCGCAGAACGGCTGGCAAAACGTATTGAGGCACTATCTGATGGTGCCATTAAAGTAAAAGTTTATGCCGCAGGTGAACTGGTTGGCGCGCTTGAATGTTTTGATGCGGTCTCGCAGGGCAAGGCGGATATGTATCACGCGGCAGAATATTACTGGCAGGGCAAATCCCCCGCTTTTAATTTTTTTGCGGCTGTTCCCATGGGTATGATAGCCAGTGAAATGAACGCCTGGGTGCGTTTTGGCGGCGGCCAGGAACTGTGGGACGAATTAAGTGGTCGCTTCAATATCAAACCTTTCCTCGCGGGTAACACCGGCACCCAAATGGGTGGCTGGTTCAAACGCGATATCAATAGCATTGATGATTTTCAGGGCCTGCGAATCCGTATGCCGGGCCTTGGCGGTGAAGTGATGAAGCGTGTGGGTGCAACGCCCGTGACCAAACAGGGTGGCGAAATCTTCCAGGCCCTTTCACAGGGTAATATTGATGCTACAGAGTGGATCGGCCCTTGGAATGACCTTGCCTTTGGCTTCCACACCATTGTGAAAAACTATTATTACCCCGGTATTCATGAGCCCGGCACCGCGCTGTCCATGGGCCTGAACAAAGAGCTGTGGGAAGACCTGAGCCCCTTTGAAAAAGAGGTCTTTCAGAACGCTACTGCCGCCGAAAACGACGTGCTACTTGCCGAATATAACGCCCATAATGCCCGCTCACTGACCACCTTGATCAATGATCACGGTGTTCAGCTAAAGCGTTTTGATAACAATATCTTGTCACACCTAGCTAAAATTTCAGGTGAGGTTTTGACTGACACCGCAAAAGCGGATGAGTTTACTCAGAAGGTATTCAAAAACTTTATGGAAGCCCGTCAAGCCAGCATTCGCTGGGGTGAGATTTCAGAACAAGGCTTCGCTCAGGCTCGCAGCCTGATTTAACGGGATTAGAGATACCCACTTATGGCAGCTTCCCTTCCAGACAGACTGGATCAGTTTCTAGAGACAAGCGGCAAGGCCCTCGCGGTTTTGCCGCTGCTTCTTGTTTTGGTGCAGTTCACTGTTGTGCTGATGGTTTATGTGTTCGCCATTGGCAGCATTCAGTTGCAGGAAAGCCTGCAATATATCAACGCCATCATGTTTCTTGGTGGGGCTGGGTACACCGCCCTGCATGATGGCCATGTAAGGGTGGATCTGTTTTACACCAAATTCACACCTAACAAGCAAGCCCTGGTGAACTTCTGGGGCACTCTCGTGCTGCTGGTGCCCTTCCTAATTTTGTTCTGGGTGGCTGGTGTGCCTTATGTGCTGGATAGCTGGGCCATTTTGGAAACCAGTGTTGAAGCCAGCGGGTTACCTTTCGTGTATATCCTTAAATCCACACTGCTGTTGTTTGCACTCAGCCTCAGCCTTCATGCTATTTCAACCCTCCTGCGTAGCTTCCGCCTGATGAGAAAAGGGTAAAACCAGTGGACCTTTCTATTCTTTTAACGGCCGGTATGTTCGCTACCCTCGTGGTTTTTCTGCTCTCCGGCTTTCCTGTGGCTTTCACCCTTGGCGGTACAGGCCTGATCTTTGGGGCAATCGGTATGGCAACCGGTGTACTGGATGCCACCTTTCTGGAAATCCTGCCCAACCGGCTTTATGGCAATGTGATCCGCAACGAACTGTTGTTTGCTGTTCCCCTTTTTGTCAGCATGGGCGTGATGTTGGAAAAATCCAATGTGGCGGAAGACCTGCTTGAGAGCATGGGCAAGCTTTTTGGCTCCATGCGTGGCGGGTTGGGCATTTCTGTAACATTGGTTGGCGCTCTTCTCGCCGCTTCAACAGGCATTGTGGGGGCCACGGTTGTAACTATGGGCCTCCTATCTCTGCCAATCATGCTCAAGCGCGGTTATGATGCCTCGCTGGCCGCAGGCTCCATTGCCGCAGCAGGCACCCTGGGGCAGATTATTCCGCCTTCTATCGTGCTTATCCTGCTGGCGGACGTTATCTCCTCTGCTTGGCAACAGGCGCAGCTGAACAACCATATCTTCTCCCCTACGCCTATGAGCGCGGGAGAACTGTTCGCTGGCGCCCTTATTCCTGGGCTTATCTTGGTGGGGCTTTATATCCTCTATCAACTGGCTATGGCATTATTCCGCCCTGAAACCAGCCCGGCGATGGAACGCAAAGAGGGGGAAACCATAAGGGCGGCTTTTCTGGCACAGCTATTCTCTGCGCTCTTGCCCCCGCTAGTCCTGATTATTGCGGTGCTTGGCTCTATCCTCACAGGCATTGCTACCCCGACAGAAGCAGCCTCCGTTGGTGCCATTGGTGCTATCCTGCTTGGCACAGCACGCCACAGTACAGAAGCACGAAAAAAGGTATGGCTCACCCTCGCCGCTCTTGTCGGCCTTCTTCTGCTCGCGCGCTTTGCTGACCTACGTATTCACCGAGAGAATGTACCAGCCTCGGATATCATCTCATTCTGGCTGGCGATTGGTCTGACGGTCGCCTTCACCATCGGCCTCGGGTATGCGCTTTTCAAGACATATCGCAGTGGGGTTTTGATGCAGGTGATGCAATCCACCGTGCGTATTTCCACCATGATCTACACCATTCTGATCGGCGCAGCGCTTTTCTCCCTGATATTCAGAGGCTTGGGTGGGGATGACATTATCGCAGACCTGCTGCATAACCTGCCCGGCGGGCATGTGGGCGCACTGATTGCTGTGATGCTGTTGATGTTTGTGCTTGGCTTCTTCCTTGATTTTATCGAAATCACCTTTGTTGTGGTGCCGGTTGTGGCCCCGGCTTTGCTGGCGATGGATGGCAGCTATGGCCCCATCTGGCTAGGCGTTTTGATGGCAATGAACCTGCAAACCAGCTTCCTCACGCCCCCCTTTGGCTTTGCGCTGTTTTACCTGCGCGGTGTTGCCCCTAAAGAGGTTTCCACCCCAGCCATCTATCGAGGTGCCCTGCCATTTGTTATTATACAGATATTGGCGTTACTCTTGATCGCCTTAAAACCAGAACTGGTGACATGGCTACCGTCCAAATTATTCTAGCGTACAAGATAGTAGTGTCATATAAACACCCACCTTAGCTCAAGGAGACCTAACCATGATCAGCTACATATGCCTGGGAACTAATAACATTGAAAAAGCCGCACACTTCTATGATGAGCTTCTCGGTAAACTGGGTGCAAAACGCAGTTATTCCACCGATAACTTTATTGCATGGAGTAACAAACCCAGCGGTGTCATGTTATCAATTGTAAAGCCATATGACGGTCAGCCTGCAACCCATGGCAACGGAACCATGATCGCCCTTTCCGCTCCCAATACTGAGACCGTAGATATCGTACACAAAACTGCAGTGGAGCTGGGCGGCACAGATGAGGGAACACCAGGGCCGCGTAGTAATAATTTCTATGCCGGATACTTTCGTGACCTGGATGGCAACAAACTGAACATATGCTGTTTAGCCTAAGTGCTGTTCGCAGCTTCATAGACATCGCAAGCTCCTGTCTCATTAACACAAATTTAAAATCGCTCATGTTATGGTTCCGATCAGCATGAGGGGCGGTCGCTATTTTTTTGATTTAGGAGTCATCACAGGGGATGCCCCAGGCAAGCGTCACGTTTAAATACCTGAGCAAACGCATTTTAGGGGCCTCACTGGCCCTGATTGCTTCCCTGATTGCATCTGGCATACTGATAACCCGGCAGCTTAATGAGCTGGAGCAGCTTTCATGGTTCGAGGAAGCCATTGATCAACTCAATATTGCCATCGCTGACGTTAACGCAAAATCCTATCGGTTTCTGAACGCCGCCAATACTGAATCTTATGACCAAACAGAACAGGAGCTGAAAAAGAGCCTTCAACAGGCCGTCCATTTCTTTCAAACAATTGCATCATCAGACTCTGACGGCATGGACACGTTAAAATGGAACCAAGTCCTCTTTAAACATCAGTGGTTAGCCCCCGAAGCAACACCTTCGAAAATGGATAGTGAATGGACCGAAGTCTTTCCCAGAAACTTCCCCATGCCAAGTATATTACAAGACCTTTGGGAGCATGAGGAAACCTTGATCAGAAACCCAAGTAACAACCATCCGGTTCCGGGCGAAAATGAAGCGATTGAAACCCTGATGTTGCACCTGTTTGAGAGAGGAGGGTATTTAGCTCACTCAGCTTATAATCAGGAAACTGACCATATTATCATTGGCGATGAGCTGTGGCATATGAGCAGGGAAAAAATAATTCCCCGTTTACAGGAAGCCAGAGAAGTACTGGAACAAGCTTGGCAAAAAGCAAACCGGAGATTACAGTTCATTCTGCTTTTATCAGCAACCGGCTTTGTCCTGGTCGTCATTCTGAACTATTTTTTGATTTTTATGCCCATGCAGAAAATCATTCTGCAGGCTCAAAAATCTCTTCGTCAGGAAGCAGAAAAAGCGCGCGCAGCCGAAGCTGCAAAATCTGATTTTCTGGCGACCATGAGCCATGAAATCAGAACGCCTATCAATGGCATTATGGGCATGACCCAACTGCTGGAAAAAACAGCCCTAAATGATCGCCAAAACCAGTTTGTTTCCACCCTCAACAAATCATCCGCAAACCTGCTTGCCATTGTGAATGACATCCTTGATTTCTCACAAATTGAAGCAGGACAGCTGAAACTTGAGCCAACTGAAACCAATATATTTGATCTTCTGGAAGAAACCGGAATTTCACAGGCCGGCAGAATAAGCCATAAGCCTGATTTGGAAATTTTATTAGATATTGACCCAGATGTGCCATGCAAACTATTGCTGGATGCGGGCCGCCTGCGCCAGATTCTGGGCAACCTGCTCTCTAATGCCATCAAATTTACCGATCAGGGCAATATCACACTTTCCGTCAATGCTTGTGTGAAGGGCTCTATTGCAAATCTTGAATTTCACGTCACGGATACAGGCCCCGGGATCCCGCAAGGAGAACAGGCCCGTATTTTCGAGCGTTTCGAACAGCTTGATGGATCATATTCCCGCAAGCAGCAGGGAACTGGTCTTGGGCTTGCTATATGCAAA
>JBNKGK010000004.1:0-26561 GCA_050289785.1 Kordiimonas sp. | reverse complement strand
CTATCTACCCCATTATAGGCTGTGCCCTTGAAAAAAGCTGGCACCTCAACAGGCCCTTCGGGTACTTTCGCATCCGGTGAGCGACCAACAAAACCGAGGAGGAAACCAAACACAGCCCCTGTTACTAGAGGTGCCTCAATCACTGTGCCCTTGCCGTGCACTTCCCGTGATGCCAGAGCGGCCATTACGGCAATCATGCCCTGCATGCTCCCAAGCGCAGAGCACATGGGTACCCAGGTATAGACAGGATCATAGCCTGCCAGCTGCCGCCACCAGTGAACCTCTGTGAAGCCACCACAGGCCGCATTCATCACCCCTTCCCAGGCTTGCAGATGGGCTCTGTCCCTGTCTGTTGAGGCAAAGCCCGGCAGGGATAGATAGATAAGGCCAGGGTTCAAATGTTTCACACTGGCGTAATCCAGACCTAGCCGCTTCATCACACCAGGCCTGAAATTCTCTATCACCACATCTGCTTCCCTGATAAGGGCCAGTGCGGCGCTCTTCCCCTCTTCTGTTTTGAGGTCCAGCTCCAGAAGCTTCTTACCCCTGTTCAACAGGCGATAGCGGTCTTCTGACAGCTCCTCACCGCCGGGCTTCACAATACGTACCACCGTCGCACCCTGATCGGCCATCAGCATTCCGGCCATCGGCCCTGCATAATACCAGCCAAAATCAACCACATTCAAACCAGAGAGAGGGCCCCTGTTCGCTGTCTCCACCATTGTTCATACTCCTGAGATATTTTCATGTGCGCAGCCGCGCCCCCAAGGGGGCACGGCACAGGCTTATCGTTTTATTCAGCGGCTTTTTTTTGTGGCTGGTGCCAGAGGTGCCTCTTTTCGCCGCTACCCAGTGCTTCCAGATATTCATGCACTGATTTATTCTCCACCATGGCCTCAATTTCGCTATCCCTGAAGCCAAGATCCGCGAGAATTTTCCTTGTATGTTGGCCAAAATAACAGCCTGCTTCAGGCACATACCAACTGCGGTTTTCGCCAATCCGCACAAAGTTGGGCGCCATCTGAGTAACCGGCAAATCCCAGGGGTGGGTTGGCCATGTAATCACCTCAGTGCTGACAGGATTTGTCGCTTCAAAGGAGCCCAAACCGAGTTCGCGTATCGGGAAGTTATTAAAGACATCCTCGCCGCTCATGACCTTATGACAACCCAGATCTGCAGCCTGAAGAGAACGCTCCCAGTGCACATGAGTTTGTGTGAGGAATGCCGCTTCCAGAGCCTGCTCATCAACATCGGATATATCCTTCAGCTCACGCCCCAGAACAAGGCTTACCAGCCTGAGAGCATCCGCCTCACGGGCACCGACATAAACCCACTCATCATCGGAACAGCGATATATTCTCTGATGGCAGTTCCAGCCTGTGGCGAACTGGCCGCGAGGTTCATCCCAATCACTTTTGCCATTTTCGGCAATCATATAAGGAAGCTGAACATAACTGATCATCCGGGCCAGAGAGGTCCTCGCTTCAGACCCTTTCCCTGTTTTACGTTGTTGATACGCGCCCAACAGCGCCATTACGCAGGTAGAATAAGCGCCCATAATATCCGTTGTTGCCACATTACTATGCCACTGCGGGTGTTCCATGGTGCCGAACTGGGTCATCACACCACTGGCTGACTGGAGGGAGAGATCAAAACCGTTCCGTTTTTCCCAGCCGCCATTGTTACGATACGAACCACCAAAAGCGGACAACTGACAAACCACTGCATTCGGATTAATCTCATTGATCTGATCAAAAGAAACACCCAAACGCTCTGCGGTTCCATCCACTGAGTTGTGAACAATCACATCCGCCCACTTAAACAGCCTCTCCAGCACTTTCCGCGTTTGTGCAGACGCCTGATCAATCAGCATCGCCTGTCTGCCATGCAGATACTGGGCACTAATGGCGAGCCCAATTGGGCCAAGCATGAACTCTGGCGGATCAACCTTGATTACATCTGCCCCATATTGAGCGAGGGTGGCACACCCGATAGGCCCTGCTGCAACGTTACTGAAATCAAGAACTTTTAATCCCTGAAGCAGATTGCCTTTTGTGACTGATTCCCCACTTGCATTTGATGAAGCCCCAACAGGAGCTCCCTTCAAGATAGCATCCAGCCTTTCTTCCGTCAGCGGCTGCGCCTCGTTAAAGACAGGCTCTACCAGGCTACCATCCGGGGCGGATACATCGGCAAAACGGCCCACTGTGGTCAATTTGCTATTGCCGTTATCCATTTCTGCCAGCACACCTGCAGCAATCATTGGCACAAGCTGTAACCACTCAGCCCGTGTACGGAACATGCCGGTTGGTACGCCCACCTCACCGAGGATCGTATCCCATTCTTCTGCGGTCCTGGTGAGGAAGGCTTCTTTCACTAATTCCGCCAAACGTTCCCTGAGGTCTTTACGTAGAGAAACCTGATCACTGATATTATTATCTCGTCCAAATTCCCAGCAACCGTAGTCAACAAAGCCTTCTTCAACCAGCTTGTGATAAATACCCAACGCCTTCAGCATGCGCGTGTTGAATTTTTCAATATTGTTAGTCCAGTGCAGGATCTGCCTGCCATCGGCACAATAATGGGAACGTGATGTAGCAACAGCAACTCCAGCCGCATCCCATGTTGCTTCCGTCAGTTTCTCAAGCGTCTGCTCTGGCGTATCATTTTCATCATAGAGCAGATGTTTCATATTATCCGGTACAGGATTAGGCGTTTTTGTGGATTCAATACCAATGGAATGCATCCAGATTTTGAAAGTCAGGATCATCATGGTGGCATCAACCATTGGTATTTCTATTACTGTACCAACACCTGCCTCTTCCCGTTTCACAAGGGCCGCCATCACAGAGAGCATGCCCAGCATCCCCCCATACATGGAAGCCTGCGGCACCCATGTCACAACAGGGGGATAACCATATTTCTGACGGAAGATACTGGTTTCACGGTATAGGCAGGATGCAGCCCCCATCACCCCTTCCCACGCCTGTATATTGGCGCGCTTCTCATCTGTTGGGGAAAAACCAGGAAGCGAAAGATAAACAAGGCGGGGATTAGCCGCTTTAACGCTGGCATAATCCAGCCCAAGCCGTTTCATCACACCCGGGCGAAAGTTTTCAATAACCACATCAGCCCGCGCTATCAGCTCCAGAGCTTTGGCTTTGCCTTCTGCCGTTTTCAAATCCAGTTCCAGCAATTTTTTGTTTCTATTCAGCACCCGGTATTGCTGTTCTGGTAGTTCCTTGTCTCCAGGTTTCACAATTCTGATCACTTCGGCACCCTGATCAGCCATCATCATGCCAGCCATCGGCCCTGCATAATACCAACCAAAATCAATTACTCTAATTCCAGTAAGTGGTCCCTTGGTGTTTTTTTCCTTCGTCATTTCTTCTCTCCGTTTTTATAAACTAATTTTGTTAGATCAATTCGCCCGACTGTCTGGCGCGCTCCATAGTCGTCGCCTCATCCCGTTCCACATGCTTCCATGCAAGAACTAGAAGCGCCAAACCAAAAACAGGGCTGATCATGCTCCACAACATGGATTGCTGAAGCGCCTGAGCTCCATCCGCGCCTGCAGCTGTCAGGAAATCACTCACCTGACCAATGGTATAGGGCCCCAGTGCTCCGCCAATAATCACCGTTATCATATTAAAAAATGAGGTGGAGGTAGCCCTTGCTCTCGGGATCACCAGATCGTTCACAGTTGACAGGCCAGGCCCAAAGGAAGCTGAGCCAACAAATGCATTTATGATCATGCAAGCAAATGCCAGCTCTATATTAGCGCTTAAAAGAAACACAACAAAGATGCAGGAGCTAACGATTACACTGGCGATGAGCACATAAAGCTTGCCGCGCTTGGTATATGCCCGCAATTTATCAGCCAGCAGGCCACCACTAATAACACCCAGCAAACCGGCAATGGCGCTTCCCAGCCCCAGCACCAGGCCGATATCTGCCGCTGCAATATCATATTTGCGCATCAGAAGCGGCACCGCCCAAATACCAATACCCGTGGCGGCGAAAAGATTAACCCCCATCCCAAAGCTCAGAAACTGCAATGCCTTGCACTTAAATATCTGGTCAAAAACCACTCTGTCTCGGCTCATCAACACTTGTGCCCAGGAGATAACGGCGTAAATTCCTAACCCCATAGTAATCCATTGCACATAATGGGCTGTCAGACCGACCAAAACATATCCGGCGACAAACACAATAAGTGCCATAACAATATTAGCGAGCAGCACAGAACGCCCAGCCTTAGCGAGCACGGGTAAATTGCACACAGGTAACATGCTGACAAGTACCATGAATGTTTCATGGAAAGGTCGCGGAGAAGCCTTAACAACAACGCCTTCCAGCATACCACGCACTGGCTCCCTCAGGCTATAAACCCAAAAAGCCATTAAAAACCCAGGCAAACCTACAGCCATAAAGGCCACCTGCCAGCCTTTCAGGCCGAAAGGTGCCAAACTGGCATCAGGATAGGCCGCTGCCCAGCCATCAATAATCGACCCGCCCAAAAAGAGGCCAATGCCAGCCCCGATGCTGAGTCCTGAGCCATAGATAGCCAGAACCGTGGTTCGCACCTTCGGCGAAAAATAATCATACAGGATGGAATATGCAGCTGGAGAAGCACTGGCCTCCCCCACTGCCACACCAAAACGACACACAGCCAGCGGTGCAAAGCTTTTAGCCAGGCCAGACAAGGCCGTCATCAGGCTCCAAGCACCCAAACCAATTGAAATGAGTGTCTTACGGTTCCACATGTCCGCCAACCGGCCTAAAGCAATACCAAAGGTCGTGTAGAAAACGGTAAAGGCAGTCCCAACCAGAAACCCCATATCTGCATCTGTTAACCCGAGATCGGCTTTAATATCTTCCGCCAGAATGGTGAGGATGTTCCGGTCAATAAAGTTCAGAACATAAACCAGGGTTAACACCATGAGCACATAATAGGCATAACCACTGTTTTGCTTACCGGCCCCCTCGAGGGTGTCATTCTTTTTCATCGTTTCATGCATGCACGTCTGCTCGCTTTTGTCGGTTTGAAGGCGAGTGCCCCCATTATTTTTTACCTCATGAACTTTACCTGCAAGCTGCCCTCACAGGTTCATGCAAAGCCTGAACCTGAGTAAGGGTTTTGCCGCTTGAGACACTGTTCTTCCCACTATGCTTTCACTCTACCATCTGGCGTCAGCCTCCATAATCCGCATTTAAAGGTAAAATGCACCCAAAGTCGCGACATATGCATTGATACGGATGTGAAAAAACATATAATAAAATCAGATAGGTAATTGGATTTATGGCAAAAAGATCAAATATTAGATCAGCCTCCGGCTACGCGACAGTCGCGACACGCAATCAAGCGATACAGCGTGTACTGGCTGGCGAGAGCCCTGAAGCTGTTATTAAGGAGTTCGGATTTCACAGGTCACGCATTTACGCTTGGCTGAAAGACTATAGAAAACAGCAGACACCAACAGCACCCGAACAAACTGAGGATGTTTACAGAGACCGAAGCCAGCAAGAATGGCAAAGAAAGACGTCCACTGAAGGCGTAGCTCCCCCACCTCTGCTCGTTTCTCACCTGAATGACTGGATATTATTGCTGAACCAAAGCCTGTTGAACCTGGAGCATCCGCTGAGTTCATTTGTTGAGCTCATCGGCCTCTCAGCCAAAGGGCCTGCGATTATCGCGACCGATTTGCATAGCCCGACTGTGCCCGTACGCGCAATATATCAGGACGCCTCTCTTTCAAACATGATAGAATTTAATAAAATGCAGGAAGAGCTTTGGTGCGATACCCCCTTTGTTACTGCCATGAAAAAGCCTGGCGAGGTGAAGTTTCTCACTGACCTGATCCCATACGACCAATGGCATAAAAACAAATATTGCAGCCTGCATATGGCTGCAGGAGCAAAGGAAGCTGTCGCCCTCAGTTTTTCAGGTGTGAAGGATATTCTTTCCTGCCTCATCATTTACCAGTGGCAAAAAAAGCCTTTGGATGAAGAAACCAGAAAATTTCTTTTGGCGTTAAGGCCACACCTTGAGGTAGCGATGGCGCTGGCCGTGAACCACTGGCACAACAATTTCACAGTAACGGCACTGGAGGAAGCCACAGCAAACCTGCAGATTGCCACCTTCCTGCTGGATGGTAGTGGTAATATCATCAAATATAGTGGCACAGCAGAAGATATTCTGCAGCGCCAGAACCACCTGAAACTTGGTAGAAACCAGTTGAACTTCAGCTCTGCCGACAACCAGACAGCTTTCAAAAAGGCAGTCGAAAGAGCCATGAAATGGCGCAGGGAGCCCCTTGGCAACAAACCTGTAGAAGTGATGCATTTCACTTATGAGGATGATACGTCCCTCGGGGTTCTGGTGCGGCCCATTACCCCCCCTTCCCTTGCCCTGCCTCATGCTATTCCTTTTTCTCCGCATGTGGCTGTCTATATCAATGACCCACATCAGCCCAGTAGCGCCCCCAAAAACCAGCTGATCATGAGACTGTTTAACCTAACCTTAAGGGAAGCCAAGCTGACAACATTGCTCACAGAAGGCTATACCATTGCCGATGCGGCATCGGAAATGAATATCACCCTCTCCACCGCCCGCAGCTATCTGCAGCATATTTATGAAAAAGTGGGGATCAACCGACGCCAAGACCTGGTACAACGTGTCATGAAAAGCGTTGCCCTGCTAGCCTAAAAAAGAGGCGATATTATACTTGACGTACCCATCCTCAATTCATATATTAGGAGGGTAAGGAGACGTTAAAATGTCCAATCTGAGCCGCCCCGAGTTCCATAACGAACAAGCCGCATATGATTATGTAGAGGCTCGTGTATGGCCCCATGGTGCGACTTGCCCAAAATGTGGCGAGCGTGAGCGTGTGAGCAAAATGGGCGGCAAGAGCACCCGTATCGGCGCTTACAAGTGTTATGCCTGCCGGAAGCCATTCACCGTCAAAGTGGGCACCATTTTTGAGAGCAGCCATGTTGCCATGCATATCTGGTTGCAAGCGATGTATCTTATTGCTGGCAGCAAGAAGGGTATCAGCAGCAACCAATTGCACCGTATCCTTGGCGTTACCCTGAAAACTGCTTGGTTCATGTCTCACCGCATCCGCGAAGCAATGCGCACCAATAGCCTGCGCCCCTTCGGTGAGGACGGCGGCATTGTGGAAGTGGATGAAACTTTCATTGGCAATAAGAAGGATATGCCCAAGCGTCGCGCCTTTCATCACAAGATGAAAGTCTTGGCTCTGATCGACAGAAACAGCGGTCAAGCGCGTACCATGGTTGTTGACGACGTAAAGGCCGAAACCCTGATGCCTATCGTTCTTGCCAATGTGGCGCGGGAAGCCCGCATCATGACCGATGAACACAGCGGATACCGCGATGTTGGCAAGTTCTTCGCCGATCATGGCACCACCAGCCATGGAAAGGGCGAGTATGTCAACCTTGAGGACCGCACTATCCATAGCAATACCGTTGAGGGCTATTTCAGCATCTTCAAGCGCGGCATGAAGGGCGTTTATCAGCATTGCGACGAGCAACACCTGCACCGCTATCTGGCTGAATTTGACTTCCGGTACAGCAATCGCCAGGCATTGGGCTATAATGATGCCGACCGTGCCGACGCATTGCTAAAAGGGATCATTGGTAAACGCCTAACCTACCGTGAGGCGGTATGAGGAACAGATGACAAAGAAGAAGCTGAAAAAAGAAAGCGATGCCGAACAAATAGATCGGTTTGAAAAAGAGGTACAAAAACTAGAGGACGCTGGCGATCTAAACCGCACAGACGCAGAAAATGTTCTCAGCCGCCTTTTAAGTAGCGGTGCGCGCAAGTCTAAACCTGAGGTATCGGAATAGACGTGAAGTTTTCTGCTGGTGCTTCTCTTTGTTGCTTTAGTTTTGACTGATCGAGCAATTGTATAATTTTAGATGCAGGGACCACGCAACTCATGCCACTGAAGCCTTCTACATACTTGCCATCAGTGATTAGAGAAGCTTGCTCTTGCGGTCGCTTTTGGGCTTGCTTTAATTCCCACATTTCAGGAAATTGACCCCATTGAAGGCCAAGCAATTTAATCATCAATTGGGTGCCATCACCCCATGTGCGCTTTGATGTGGGATATCCAGATACACTACCAGACATCATAATGTTGCCGCCGCTAAAATTTGATGTTCCTTGGGAGCGGTACGCATAAACCGGACTTCCTGAAAAACCTGTTCGGCTATGCATATCAACAATATGGGATGGTGACATTGAGCTTGTCGGCTGTCTCACCGGAGCGTTAAGCATACTAATTGCCCCAAACCTTAAAGCAGGCCTGTTAGTATCCTTTCCATCATAATCAACAAAGCGACCTGCCATAAAAACATCTTCTCCTATGAAAATGTCTCCGGTAGCATCAGACGCAAATAAATCTATAGGGACTGCTCTAGGTTCCTGACCGTTTACCCAACCAATAGCGCAAGCCGCCAGATCTGGACCATTCGGTATAAACACCCATTCGGAGGGGTCTTTTTCAATAATTCTGGTATGCCCGGCTATGTCGGTATAGCGGATAACTGACGCGCCACCAGTGCACGCAACATGCCAATTGCTTACAGCATAGATGCAATGAAGGTCTGGACGGTTAACCATTGGGACTGAAACTAAGACACCGCTTCCACCAAATTTCTCACCCTTCTCAGCCATCTCAACGGAAGGGTATAAAAATATGGTGGCTGACAGAATTCCATCCGCAGCGCTTAAATCTGGCATGCCAAATATCCTCCCGCTGATTAATTGCCCCATGAAGGCAATTTCGCAGACATCTGAGTTTCTATTTAGCATACTTCATACCCATTGGGTACGGGAAATATAATAACGCCAAAAAAGAAGCCCGACACAAGACCGGGCTTCAGAGTTGTTTCAATTATCCGGCCCAACCGCTCACTGCACATGCCCACACTCTCAGGCGATACTGTTTCTAAATTTTTTGCCATTATTCTATTCTTTCTATGAATCCTGTTTCGGGGTAAAGAAATAATCTTCTGCGTTACCGATGGCGGGGATATGGGTATAGGCGGCCTTGAGGTGCAGCAGATCCTGTACCTCGGTTTGGCTGTAGCCGAGGTCCTGAAGGACCTCTTCTGTATGCTCACCGTAGCGCGGGGCAGGCTTCAGGCGGGTCCATGTCTGGCCTTCGCCCACAAGGCTGCATTCAAGTGACAGCTTGGTCACCGGCTTGCCGCACGGATGGTCCTCCCAGCATAGCAGGGTCAGATGATCATGCACTGTCTCTGTGGCTGGCTCATTGCTCACCGCCTCTGTGGTTGCTGCCGCAAGAAGCTCTTTGGTGTTGATCACCTTGTGCGCGGCAATACCCGCCTTTTTGAACTGTGACAGCCAGTGGGCACAGCTCTGTTCGGCAAAGCCTGCTTCCAGGGCTGCTTCCTCGACTGAGCTTTGTCCTGTCACCAAAGTAACCAGCTCTGCAGCTTTCTCCTCTGTGGCCCCCACATAAATCCAGCCATCCGCACAGTGGTACAGGCGCTGCAGCAGCCCCTCCCCGGTGGCGAACTGGCCTGTGGCCCGGCTCCAGACGGGCTTGCCATCCTTCTGCAGAACAAGCGGCAATTGATAATGGTTGGTCACCCGCACCAGAGAGGTACGCGCTTCTGCCCCCTGCCCTGTGATGCGCTGGCGGTATAGCCCCACAAGACTGATAAAAGCCATACTCACACCCCCCAGTGTGTCTGCCGCAGTGATCGCCCCGTGCCACTGCGGGCACTCTAGCGTGCCATATTCTGCCAGCAGGCCCGTGAAGCCCTGCACAAGATTGTCAAAACCCGGCCGGGTTTCCCACACACCGCGGTTAGGCCCACCAAGGGCTGTCAGCTGGCAACTGACGATCTTCGGGTTGATGGCTTCCAGCTGAGGCTGGGCCACGCCCATGCGGCGGGCTTTGTTATCCAGTATATTATGTACCACAAGGTCGGCCCAGCCGATCAGCCGGTTGAAGATATCCCGGCCCGGTGCTGTTCTGATATCACTCAACAGACTGCGCTTGCCCTGGTTCAGTTCCAGCGCTGTGCCAATGAACATGGGGTGCACTGTCTCCGGGGCATCCGCCTTGATCACCTCTGCCCCAAACTCTGCCAAAACATGGCTGGAGGTGGGCCCCGCAATCACATTGCAGAAGTCAACAACCTTCACGCCCTTCAGAAGCTCCCCTTTACTGAGAGAAGTGCCTGTTCCCTGTGGTACCTGTCTTGCTGGCTCGGTGAACAGGGCATCTGCCTCCTCCGCACTGATGGCTTCTGCTTCTCTGTAACCCTCAGCGATCACAGACCCATCAGGCCCACTGACATCCCCAAGCCGGCCCGCTACGGTGAGGTCCCCCATTGTCTCGAGCACACCGGCTTCTTTCATTGGCTCTAGTGCCATATATTCTTCTCTGGTGCGGATCAGCATGGCCGGGATACCAAAACCTGCCAAAGTGTCTTCCCAGTAAGCGGCGGGCTGCTTGGCCAGCGCATCAGCAATCATATTCTTCAACTGCCCAGCCCGCTCCGGGCTCAGGGTGCCGGTGTTGCCCAGATCATTATCCAGCCCCGCTTCCCAGGGCCCCACACAGACAAAACCTTCCTTCAAGGCCTGCTTATACAGGCCCAGGGCTTTCATCAGCTTTTCGATAAAGGTGTTGGTGAGATAGATGGAGATATAAATCTCCCTGCCATCGGAACAATGATAGGTCTTGCTGGCGAGCCCCATGTTACGGGCGGCCTTATCCAGCTTGCCAAGCTGCTCTTCCTCACTGTCTGTTGCTGACCAGTTCATCTCCCCCGCAGGTGGCGGGAAGGCGATAGCGTCAACACCTGCGAAGGTAAGCGCCACAGCATGGGCGGCGGCATTCACCAGCGGCACTTCAATCACCGTGCCCACACCCTGTTCTTCCCGAGCCACCAGGGCGGCCATGACCGCCGTGACCCCGTGGATGGCCCCGTAGGTGGAGGCATGGGGCACAGGGGTATAAAGGGGTGGGAAGCCCAGGGCTTCCCGGAACAGGTGGAGCTGGGTATAGCTGCAGGAGGCCGCCCCCAACAGCCCTTCCCAGGCCTGCAGAGAAACACGCTCCTTATCCGTCGAGGCAAAACCCGGCAGGGAGAGATAAACAAGGCCAGGGTTCACCCCCTTGACCGAGGCATAATCCAGCCCTAGTCGTTTCATCACACCCGGCCGGAAGTTCTCGATCAGCACATCCGCTCTGGCGATAAGGGACAGGGCCTTTGCCCTCCCCTCCTCACTCTTCAGGTCAAGCTCTACGAGCTTCTTGTTGCGGTTCAGAAGCCGGAACTGCTCCTCCGGCAGTTCCCGCTCACCGGGGCGCACCACACGCAGCACTGTCGCCCCCTGATCCGCCAGCAGCATCCCCGCCATCGATCCCGCATAATACCAACCAAAATCTATCACCTGAAGCCCTGCCAAAGGGCCTGTGTATGTATCTAATTGCGCCATGTCATGTCTCGCTATCTATTTCATATGATCAAAAGAAGGACCCGAAATAGCCGTCTTTGGATCCAACACCCGGATGGTATTCCATAGAAATTTTCAGGCGAACAAGGTTGTTGATCTCGTCCTCATCATACCCCAGATCAGCAAGCACTTTTGTGGTATCCTGCCCGATTTTCGGGCCAACATGCATACGGTTCCAGGACCGTTCTTCGCCCACACGCACCCAAGTAGCTGCGGGCATCACAAAAGGCGTTCCACATGGATGATCATCCCACCTCAACACTTCCTGTGGACCGGCAACCACCTCATCCGCCTGTTCATTATCTACCAGGCGTTTTGGCATAGCATCATAGATATCATCCACTGTCATCGTCCGGTGGCAACCCATATCTGCACTGCGGAGTTTTTCCTCCCAATATACCCGGTCATGGGTTTTAAAGGCAGCCTCCAGAGCCGCCTCATCCAGATTTTCACTGCCCGTCACCATCTGAGCGAGATCACCAGCCCTGTCTCTATGAGTGCCCACATAAACCCAGCCATCCGCACATTCATAAAGACGCTGCCATGGATGATCACCAACAGCAAACTGCCCTCGGGATTCACCCCAGTCACTGCTGCCATTTTCCATGGTCATGTAGGGGAACTGGCTATAATTGATAGCGTGAGCGAGAGATGTCCGAGCTTCGCCTGCAAAACCTGTTTTTTCACGCTGCCAAACGCCCAACAATGTGACAAAAGCCTGTAGGAAACCACCTGGTGTATCAGCCGTGGAGAGCATGCCATGAACAAAAGGACGTTCCAGCGTGCCATATTGTGCCATCTGGCCACTGGCCGCATGCAAACTGAAATCGAACCCCTGTCGTTTTTCCCAGCCACCACGGATATTGCCGGAAAAGGCTGTTATCTGGCTGCTCACAATAGAAGGATTAATCTCATGGAGACGCTTGTGTGTCACACCAAGCCGTTCCGCCGTATCATCAACAATATTATGGGTGACCACATCGGCCCACTCAATAAGACGGTTTAAAATATCCCTGCCTGCAGCTGTTTTAAGGTCCGTGAGAATGCTGCGCTTGCCCTGGGCCCCGATAATATTACCGGAGGCAATGATGGCATCCGGGTAACTCAGGGGATGCTGCGCCATAACAACATCCGCGCCGTATTCCGCCAGCAAATATCCACATATTGGCCCCGCTGCCACATTGGACATATCCGCAACCTTCAGCCCCTCAAGCAATTTGCTTTTGGGAACAGATTTATGCTCCTTCGCCCGTCCTTGCTGTGAGGCTCTGTTGCCGAAGAAGGTATCTGCTTTTTCTGCATTAATCAGCTTTGGCAAATCATAATGTTCGCCGGGGGCGGCTTCCTCTTCATAGCTCACACTACCCACACGGGCTGGAACCGTAAGGGCAGCACCACCCTGCCCCAGCTTTGCCAATACATGCGACTTGATCATGGGTTCCAGTGTCAGCCATTCGTCGCGGGAGCGTATTTTTGCGGCCAGCACGCCGGCTGATGTCAGGGCTGTTTCCCACTCTTCTGCAGTCCGTGTTTTCATGGCCTCTGCAATCAAGGTCTTCAGGCGGCTTTTATGGTGCCCGCTAATAAACATATTACAGGCATTATTCTGAATACCGGCATCCCAACCACTTGCCAGCACAAATCCCTCGCTTAAAACCTGTTTATAGATGTCCAGTGTCCGGAAAAGCTTTTCCGTGATATGCGGATACATGAATGTATTGATAAACACCTGTCTGCCATCAGCACATGGATACTGCCCATAACAGGGATGATAGGGTGCAGTCACATCTCTCGCTCCCTCCAGTTTCTGGAGTTGAACTTCCTCACTATCCCCTGGTTCATAAACAAAAGGTTTCAAATGCTCTGGCAATTGGGCGTTCGGGTCTGCAACCGCCCGAAAAGCGCCGCTGGGCCGTTTGGACATCATAAAAAATGACAGATTGAACATGGCCACTTCATGCAGGGGTGTTTCAATCAAAGTACCGCAGCCGTGTTTCTCTCTGGAGAGCAGTCCAGCCAGAACCGCATTCGCGCCAAATATCCCGCCATGCATGGAGCGCAGAGGGACAAGAGTATATAGCGGCGGAAAGTTCAGGGCCTGCCTGTTCACTTGCGTTTCCGTATAGAGTCCACTGGTGGCCGAGATAATTCCCTCCCACGCCTGAATATCCTTGCGGTCTGTATCTGTAGAAGCAAAACCGGGCAGAGAAAGATAGATAAGGCCGGGATTGGCTTCTTTTACATTAGCGTAATCAAGCCCCAGGCGCTTCATGACACCAGGTCTGAAGTTTTCAATCAGCACATCAGCTTTGGCGATGAGAGAAAGAGCCTGTGCCTTGCCTTCCTCTGTTTTCAAATCCAGCTCTAAAAGCTTCTTGTTTCGGTTCAAACTTTGGAAATGTTGTGGCCGGATTTCCCGTTCACCCGGCTTCACAATACGGATGACATTTGCCCCCTGATCCGCGAGCATCATGCCCACAAGCGGCCCGGCATAATACCAGCCAAAATCAATCACGTTAATACCGGCCAGGGGGCCTTTATAGTCTGCTGTCTGTGTCATCTTCTTTACCTCTTCATACTATTGAATTTTATAGAGTTTGTTATGGCGTGTACCAGATGGGAGAGGTGTAGGCGCGTTCCTGCGTCACCATGGGCACCTCGTCTGGGATGTTCTTGAGGCCAAAATATTTGGCGTCATAAGCTGTCCAGCGCGGGGTGGGGATTTCCAGCACCCGAACATAATAGAAGGCAAGCTCATCTGCTTTGAAGTCAGGGTCTCGCCACACTGTGGCCAGTTCGGTATCCCCAATAGTGTTGGTATAAGATGCCTCTTTCACGTTCACGGTGCTACCAACGGATTTGGTCTTGTTGCCCTTGTCCTTTCGGCTATCAGACAGGGCCACATTATATATTTTCTCATGCAGTTCGCCGTCCGCGCTGCGCCAGCCCTTGATCACCTGCACCCTGTCCAGATTGGCTCCATCAGCATCTTTCACGGCTCGGATCAGGAAGGATGGTGCTTTGCCCTTTGGTGCAGCTGTCAGATCACCGCCCATCGGCACGCCGCCAGCGTAGCCAATCTTTGCAAGATCAGGCCGACTTGCATCATCCGTGGCATAATCCCACCCCCCAAAGAACCGCACCGTCATACGCGGCCCCGTGGTGGCATATGTCTCCCGTCGTTTCATGGCAGAAAACAGGCTTTCCCGCGTATTCTCTTCAGCCCAAACGGCAGCATAGCCCGCTCCTGCAAAATTTGGCCGCGCAACCGCTCTATATGAACTGGGTTCCACCAACACTGTCTTGCCCCAGAAATTATTCTCGGAAACGGCAGCCAGAGACGTGTGTGCATCTGTGCTGCCAATCAAACCAAATTTGAAAGGGTTCACCCCCAGCCTCACCTGCTCAGACAGACCAGACTTCAAAGCAGACCGGGCGTATTCAGAAGCTTTTCTCTTTTCCCATCCCTCTGTCTTGATGCCTTCATATGTCCAGCCAGCCCAGGAATTCCACCTCTCATAATCAGCAAACTCATCATTCGGGGACAGGATGGGGTGCGTTTCGCTATCCCCCTTGATCTGCGTGACTTCGTACAAAGGCTCCCACCTGCTTCGCAGTTCAGCATAGCTTTTGGTGAACGGTCGACCTTTAAAGTCCCGCAGGTCAAACATTTCTCCGTTACTGAGGTTGCCATTGTGAGGAATAGCAAGAACATCCCCGCCGGTCTGTTCTGCATAGGCTGCCATATAGGCCCAGAGGTCTTCAGCACTGTCACTATCAATACGGGACCAGGGTAGTGTCTGGCTGGTTTTTTCCGACCCATCCCTGTAGATCACCACACGGTGGATGTTAGATTGTTCCCGCCCCGCCGATGACCATTCATAGCCAATAAAGGCTGTAAATTGCCCTGGGCGGTTATGCTTCTCTGCATTCTCGGCCACTTCAGCCCAGACGGTGCGACGGAAGTCATCCCCCCCTATATACCCAACAGGCTTCTCTATTGTTGAAGGGCTTTTATCCCCTTCACGGCGGAACCCGGCCCAATAGAAATTGCCGGGCCATGTGCCCAGTTTTTTCTTAAACTCGGTCAACGGCTCATCAGTCTCGGCTGTTAACAGAGCATGTAGATCAGCAGTCGTTCTTTGCATGAGATCATGCCAGCGCTTACCTGTCTCTGTTGCAAGCAGAACAGGATCACTGGCTGTCAGATGGGGCATCACACCAATATTTTCTGCATGATCTGCCACCACCAGAAAATCCAGCGGGCGGTGCAGAGCCACTTTCATGCCATTATGCGCTGTTAGGGTTTCACCCCTGGCAAAACGGTAGGCATCATCAGGGGTCAGCGTTTTATTACCATAACCATTGGCGTCAATCGACATATTGGTGTGCAGGTGCGTATCACCGAAATAGACATTTTGTGGAAAATGCTGCCCCGCGTACGGTGAATAACTCTCTTCCGCCCGCGCCGGAAAAGAGAGAAACAAGGCCAACAGAAAGGCCCCTTTTGTATATCTGGGTTTATGTTTCATCATTTTATCCTGCTGTCTTTTTTGTTTAGATATTTTCCCCCAGTGCTCTCGCCCGGGAATAAATTGTGGCTTCATCTTCCTCAACTGAACGGCTCGCCATAAACATGAAGGTTATCGTCCCGACCAGAACAAAAGACACCCAGAGCATGCTCTGTCTGAGAGCTTCGCCGCTTGAAAGGCCACTTACCGTCAGTTGGTCACTGAAATGCCCCACCACATAAGGGGCTAGAGCAAAGCCCACCAAGGTCAGAGTCAGCGTATAAAAGGAGTAGGCTGTTGCCCTGGCCCGAGGCAGCACCAGATCATTCACCGTGGAAACCATCGGCCCTGTTGTGGCTGACCCCACCATTGTGGCAAGCAGTAACATGGCATAGGCCACATTCACTATGCCTGTTGTCAACATAATAAGCTTACATAAAAGCGCGCAGCTGGTGCCAAAAACAGCCACATATAGCTTGCCCCTGCTGGTGCGTTTACGTAGCTTATCAGCAATCCACCCCCCCATAAAAACCCCAACAACACCAACAGCCATGGTGCCCACACCAACCACTGAAGCAATCTCTTGCGGGCTCACACCATGATAGCGAAGAAAGAAAGGAATGGTCCACGCCGCCGCAGCTGCATCAAAAACACCAAGAGCCGCAGCCACGATGAGGAAACGCATGGTTCTGCAGCCAAAGATGATGCCAAAGACAACAGGGTCTCGATGCGCCAGAACTTGTACCCATGAAATGGCGGCATAGGTGCCAAAACCTAAGGCCAACCACTGCATCTTGCTACCGGTCACCGAGATCAGGCCATAAACAATCAGGGATAAAAAAGAAGCAATCAGAAGGTTCCGCTGAATAGGCTTCCGCCCCCCCAGAACCCAAAGATTGCCAATAGGCAGAACACTGAGAAGAGAAACCCAAGCTTCTTTAACAGAAGCGGTGTTTGCCGAAACTTTTGCCTCTTCAGCGTGATCATCTGCCTGACCCCGAACAGGCTCTTTTAAGGTTGCCACCAACAGGGCAATCAAAAAGCCGGGCAAGCCCACGATGATCAACGCAGCCTGCCAGCCTTTTAACCCGAAAGGGGCAAGGCTATTATCCGGCCACGCGGAGGACCAGAACTCCAAAATCACACCTCCGAGAAAAATGCCCAAACCACCCCCGGCGATTATCCCTATATTAAAGATAGCAACCACCGTCGTGCGCACTTTGGGTGGAAAATAATCATAGAGCATGGAATAACTGGCGGGCAGACAGCTTGCTTCACCCGCACCAACACCAAAACGACAGGCGGCCAAAGGCACAAAGCCTTTGGCCAAGCCAGACAGCGCTGTCATGATGCTCCAAACTCCAAGGCCAAGAGAGATAAGTTTTTTCCTGTTCCACACATCAGCCAACCGACCAAGCGCAATACCAAAGGTGGCATAAAAAACAGCAAAAGCCGCCCCTAACAAAAAGCCCATATCTGCATCGGAAAGACCAAGATCGACCTTAATATCTTCCGCGAGAACCTCGAGAATGCGCCGATCAACGTAATTCAATACGGCAACCAAAAGAAGCACGAATAAAACATACCAGGCATAACCGGTGCCTACATCTTCCAAGGGAGACTGTACTGTGCCTCTGCCAGTGCCTACTCTTTCAGTTTTTTCCAAAACCGCAGTCATATAAACCTCGCCGATACCAGCCTCATGCGGCAGGCATCTTTATTATTTTTTGTTGGGAACCGGAGGGCAGACCTGACCCTCCGGCATTGTTGTATGCAACGCAGCATGCGCCATATGCTGTTAGAAATGATACCCCAGTGTCACACCATAAGTGCGAGGTGGAATAAGCATTTTTGAAAGGCGATTGCCTGTCAGGCCACTGAAAAGCTCTATCTTGAGAGCTGACGCCTCTTCATTGGTGATGTTTTTAGCCCATGCGGCAAAGGTCCACCTGCCATCTGCATCTTCAAACGACAGACGGGCATTCAGGAGATTAAAACCTTTCTGCGATAAATCATTATCCTCGAAAGGAGTGAAGAACACACGGCTCTTGTAGGCATATTCACCACGCAATTTGGCCGTTCCCCAATCACCGACAAGCCAAGTGTAATCAGCTCCTATATTCAGAGCCCACTCAGGTGAATTCTGAACCTTATTACCTGATACATCAAACTCCGCACTTCCACGAATACCATCAATTGCATCGGGCCACTGATCATAGGTGGAATCCAGCCAAGACGCATTACCGTCCATTGAGAATTGATCTGTTACTTGCGCCTGAAAATCGAACTCCACCCCCTGGATATCAGCTTTTGCTGCATTCTGAATAACAGAAGCAACAAGAGTTGTTTCCGGGTCGGGGCGCCGCACGGTCACCTGAAGGTCGCTATAATCCATATAGAAGAGGACAATATTGGTGCGCACACGCCCATCCAAGAATATGGATTTCAAACCAGCTTCATAATTGATGACCTGCTCTTCATCAAAAGCCCCCAGGAAGTTTCCGTTAGCTGTGGAACCGTTATACCCACCAGACTTAAAACCTTTTCCCACAGTTAAATAGGCTGTCAAGGAATCTGAGGCACTATAGGTGAGGGCTACTTTGGGTGTGAATGCCCCCCAATTATCATCATCCTCAAAAGTAACAACCTCTCCAGATCCACCATTCATCCGTTTTGTTTCATATGAATAGCGGGCACCAAATGTGAGCGTCAGGCTTTCAAGCAATTTATAGTTCGCTTCACTAAAAACAGCATAGGCTCGTGTTTTAAAGTCTTCGAAGGAACCGCTGGTGCGGCTGAAAGGAACAACATCAAGGAAACCCACAGCCTTCTGACGCCCCCCAAAATAATAGGCCCCAACTAACCAATCCAGATTTCCATCATAATTTGAAGATAGAATTAGCTCCTGCGAGAATTGCTTCGCCAGCGTATCTGCCCCCAGGTTAACAAGGCTTGTCGCCCCACCCTCACCATCAACCACACTGTACCAGGAAAGTTCACGGTATGAACTCAACGCAGACAAACTTAGATTATTGAAATCCCAACGTAATTTTGCAGCGAGCCCCCAGGCTTCCCTGTCATTCACAGATGGATCATTTATGTTAACCGCCCGTCCGGTCGGCAGGGTATGGCCCGCCACCTCAAAAGGGAGAGGGGCATCTGAACGCCCATGCACGTTAATGCGAATAGGCACTCCATGATCACGGTTATAATCGGCTGAAACATCTAAAAGCATATTTTCTGAAGGCTCATAACGCACTATGCCCCTGACAGCAGAAAAGTCACCATTATCCAAAGCATTTCCATCAAAAATATTGGCGGTATAGCCGTCATGATCCCAGGTTTTAAAAGCAAGCCTTGCAGTTACCGTATCCCCAACAACAGGCCCGCTGACATACCCTTTTGTTTCCGTAAAGCCATAATTGCCTACACTGAAAGTGCCTCCAGCTTCAAACTCCTGTGTTGGTGATTTGGAAATAACATTGACAGCCCCGCCTGTCGCATTTCTTCCATACAAGGTTCCTTGAGGGCCCCTTAATACCTCAATACGTTCAACATCAAAGAAACCAAAACCAATTTCACCCCGCTGGGCAATGTAAACACCGTCTCGGTGCATCGCCACACCAGATTCCCCCCCGGAGGTAACCTGATCTGACCCGATGCCGCGAACAGAAATCCTTACTATGCCATCCTGATTATTAACCTGCAGACCCGCAGCCAGAAACTGCATGTCCAAAACATCATGAATGCCGCTTTCTTCAACACGCTGCCCACTAAAAGCAACGATTGACATCGGAATATCCATCATACTGGCCTCACGGCGTGTGGCCGTTACAATAATCTCTTCAAGAACAAAAGAGACATCTTCCTTCGTATCCACTAAGCTGGTTTCCGCAGGCTGCCTAACTCGACGTACAATCGTGATACTGCCACCAGGATTGACCTGCACATCCAGACCAGACGAGGACAGAAGCATCTTCAATGCTTTTTCGCGAGCCATCATGCCATTCAAGGCTGGTGCCTGTTGCCCTGCCACCAAATCTGGGGACGCTGTTACAACAAGATCAGCCTGTTCAGAAAAAGAAAGCAAGGCTGTCTCTAAAGATTGCGCAGGAATATTAAACTGTGCTTCATGATCAGCTGCCTGAGCTTCACCCAAAGCACCTGTCAGGATGTAAACTGACAAAGCACATGCTGTTTTTAATGTTTTGATATGGTGTTTCATTATCATAGTTCCCTCCCTAGTATCAGGCTCAGCTGAACCTGTCGCCAATTCTGACCAGAGACGTTTCCCTAAACGCCTCATACCTAGAGACGGATTGCGCACCAATTCCAAAACCCCCAAGGATAATTTTTCTCTACTTTTCTATCACAGAACACCTTAGAAAACATTAACGTCATGATTTAAAAGGATTTTCAAAAATCACTTTTTATATCTTCCCGCAACGCCAGCACCACAACATTCCCTGCTTCGTGCCTGACAACTATAGGCAAAGCCCCAGGCAAGCTCTCCAACATGCCATCTATCTGGCTGATACGAAAAGATGTATTAACCAGCAAATCACCAACTGCAGCAGACTGTAGGCGAATTTCCCCACTATAATAACGGTTGGCATCTGCAACCATTTGCTTGAGTGGCACCCGGAAATAGCCAAACCTGCCGCTTGTCCATGTGCCTGATGCTTCTGACTGCACAGGTTCCACATGTCCCAGGGCACCATCTGCAGAGACCACAAGCTGCTCACCAGCCCCAAGCTGACGTCTTTCCGCTCGCGCATCTGCGTTTATCGGATCAGCCTCAACAACCTCAATCGCCCCTTCTGCCACACTCACACGCAGCATATCAGCCCCATACCGTACATCAAACCGCGTACCCAGCACATTGACCATCGCCTTCTCAGACGAAACGCTAAACAGACGGGAAGCATCTTTGCTCACGTTAAAATAAGCTTCGCCGCTTGCAAGGCTCACCTTCCTCTCAACTTGACTGAAATCAACAGAAAGGCTGGTTTTTCCGCCCATAACGACGCTGGAGCCATCAGGCAAAACAACTTCCCTGATCTCGGCTGTGTTCGTGCGATACTCCTGATGGAAGGCAACTTCTCTCTGTTCTGGTCTGGGGAGCCCCAGCACCATAATTAAAACGGCAGCAGCTGCAGAGGCCAGTGATCCCCACAACAGAAACCTCCTGCCCAACCAGCCTGACAGAAACCTCCTTGAAGGAGCAGCAGCCAGCTTTGTCAATTCTGGGTCCGTTTGCATCTCCTGCAAATCAACCCAGGCCTGTTCGGCCAGCCGGTACACTTTCTGATGACGCGGGTCTTCCTGCAGCCAAAGCTCAAACGCCTCAGAATCAAAAGAGCCTGATGAATCAAATCGTCTGCGCATCAGCCATTCGCTGGCTTCAGATTTAATGTTCTGCAATTTTTCAGGAGAATTATTCATCATTCATCTCCCCCTTCTTCTTTCAGCGCCGGATCATCGGAAGCCTCTGCAAGCGCATCAATACAGGCCAGCACGCCTGATTTTACATGTTTCCGCACCGTTGTCTCAGAGACGCCCATCTTCTTACTAATCTGACTGCTGCTCAAACCATGAAAGCGGCTCAGAAGAAGCATCAACCTTCTGTTCTGGGGCATTCGCTTCAGCACTGTTTTCAGAATGGCAAATCTCTCTCTATCTATTAAGACGTTTTCGGGCGTAAAACCGCCAGCCACTTCTTCAACTTTTTCGGATCCGATGTCTTTTTCATATTTGGAGCGCGTGCCCAGCTTGCGCTTTTCATCAATGTAAATATTGCGAGCTGTTGTGAAAATAAAAGCTTTTGGGTTTGCAATAGCCTTGCTTTTCATCGCCTGAGCAACACGTGAAAACGTAAGCTGAGCGATATCTTCTGGTTCCGGCGGCCCGGCCCCATAACGCCTATATAGCCACCCACACAGATTCTGCCAATGAGATTTATAAAGTGCCTCAAGAGAAGTTCCACCGCCAGAAACGTCAGCCGTAAGGCTCTGGTCTGACGTACCAGATGTCCCTTTCACTGTTTTTTTCTGCAGCTCTTTTGGCATATCGCTGCCACCTTCCCACAAGGCCTGTTTTACACCCCGCTTTTTTGCGCCCTATCACAGAAACACAAATGATGTAAATCACAAAGAGGCGCCCCCCATGCCTCTTCTGGCCGTTTAAGTGCCTGACCACAGTATATCCAATTCCTGAGATCAAGGGAAGTATTGGCAGAAACTGCTAATTATACCGCCCCTTCATGCATCCACGCCAGTTTTAACATCATATTGTTTTCTTTGCACTATCTGTCATCCGCGCTCACTGTGGGATTGAGCTACCCCCACTCTTCTGCGCGCAGATATCTTTTGCGCAGGCGATAGAGTTTTGTGCCATCTTTCAGGCGTATGGGACAGGGCACTGTCCTGCCCCTTGCCCTCTTCTGTTTTCAGGTCAAGCCCAAGAGCTTCCTGTTACGGTTGACTACCCTGTATTGCGGTTCCGGAAGCCCCGCGTACCAGGCTTGACAACCTTCATGACTGCCTCGTTGTGGCGCCTGCATAATACCAGCCAAAATCAACAACCATCAGACCGGACAGTTTTCTGCCTGTGTCATTATTTTTCTTCTGAGTTTAGGAAATATATGCCTTTATTCCTCATGTCGGGGATAAATTCATGCGCGGCACCGAGCCTGATAAGTTCTATTATCTCATCTTCATCATAACCAAGCTCTGCTAAGATTTCTGTCGTATGCTGCCCCCATGTGGGCGCAACAGTCAGGCGTTTGTAACTGCCCTCTTCGCCAACACGCACATGATCTGGCGCTTTTGAGACGAGCTCCATACCACAGGGATGCTGCTCTCTTTTATACAGCCTGAAACTGCCTCTAGCTTTTTCATCTGCAGCTTCATTATCTATGGATGCCAAACCCGCTTCAGCCCAATCCTGCCCTAAATGCTCGACTGCAATAGAGGCGATGCCAGCCTTTTCCAGCAGAGCCCCCCAGTGCGCTTTGCTCTGCTTAAGGAAAGCTGTTTCCAAATCCTTCTCTGCTCCAGCAGCACTAACCGTATTCAGGAGCTGAGCTGACTGGTTTTGCGAGGCTGCCACAAAAAGCCAGCCATCTGCACATTCATACATACGCTCGTGCCAGCTCTCACCCAGCGCCAATTGCCCTGTTGCTTCGCCCCAATCGCAATTGCCCTTTTTCATAATCATCCAGGGAAGCTGATAATAGTTCACAGCCCGAACGAGAGAAGTTCGCCCCTCAGCCGCCACACCTGTTTTCCTCTTCAGGTAAAGAGCCATAAGCGCCGTGTAGGCAAGCGACAGGCCTCCCATCGTATCTGCAGCCAGCCCCATATGGTGCATATGTGGTTGCTCCAGCGAGCCATACTGAACCGGCAATCCACTTGTAGCCTGTGCCACAGGGTCAAACCCCGGGCGCATTTCCCAAAACCCACGCATGGGCCCACCAAAAGCCGAAAGCTGCACACTAACGATATCAGGGTTCACCGCCTGCAGCTGTGCCTGTGTCACACCCAGCCGTGTGGCTGTATCATCCAGAATGTTGTGGATCACAATATCAGCCTGGCCAACCAGCCGCTGGAAGGCTTCTTTACCCCCTGCTGTTTTCATATCCAGCACAAGGCTGCGCTTGCCTTGGTTTTGCTCCAGAAGAACCCACATAACGCCCGGCCCATCCAACGGAGTCGAGGAATCAACCTTGATCACATCAGCACCATATTGCGCCAACACATGGCCCGCTGTGGGCCCTGCCAGCACGTTTGTCATATCGAGGACTTTAACGCCTTTGAGCAAATCGCCTTTTTTCAAAGGCTCCCCTATACTCTTGAATTCCAAAGCACAGCTCTGAGCTTGTATAAGCGCTATCGCCTCTTCCTGAGTGACAGGAGCCGCTTCTTCATATTGTGGCACAGCACCGCCAACATCAGCTAGCGCACCCGGTACAGTGAGCATCTCAAACCCATTATCCATATGGGCCAGCACACCGGACTTGATCATCGGCTCAAGCGTGAGCCATTCTTTCCGTGTTCTGAGAATGGTGGAAGGCGCCTCTGCCTGCCGCAATAGCACATCCCACTCGTCGCTGGTTTTGGTCAATAAAGCCTCAGCAATAATTTCTTTCAAGCGCTGTTGCCTGTCTGGGCTCAGTTCAGCACCGCTACTGACATTATTATCAAGCCCCGGCGTCCAGGGCCCCACATTGACCAGCCCTTCCTGCCTTAACTGCCCTCCAATACCAAGAACCCGGAAAAGCCGCGCCGTCAAAGTAGGGTAAAAGGCCGTCCAGATCAGGATCCATCGCCCATCCTTGCAGCGATAAAAATTACCCAATGCCCCAGCAAACAAGTCACGACCCTTTTCAGCGGCCTGATCAAGCTTTTGGTGCAGAACTTCAGGGCTATTATCCTCCTCCGCTTCATAGTCCGATAACGGTTTGGTATCCAAAAGCGTCGTCATGGGGAAAGCGCTTTCAGACATACTCCAAAAGAAGGTGGAAGTTCCACACTCATAAAGTGGTGCTTCAACAAAGCTGCCCCTGCCGTGCTCTTCCCGGGCAGACAAAGCTGCCATAACCGCAATAGAGCCATGCATGGCACCATAAATGGAAGAATGTGGCACGGCCGTATAAACGGGAGGATAGCTCATCCCCCCACGGAAGGTGCTCATATGATAATAGGCACCTGCTGCGGCATCCAAGATGCCCTCCCACGCCTGAATAGGAGCACGCTCTGTATCACTGGCCGCAAAACCCGGAAGGGAAAGATAGATGAGGCCAGGATTTGATGCCTTCACAGAAGCATAATCAAGTCCCAAACGAGCCATCACACCCGGCCTGAAATTTTCAATCAGCACATCCGCTTTGCTTGCCAGCTTAAAAGCCGTTGCCTTGCCTTCCTCGCTTTTCAGATCAAGCTCAAGCAACTTCTTATTCCGGTTAAAAAGCCTGTATTGCTGCTCAGGCAGTTCCCTCTCGCCTGGCTTGACGATATGGATAACAGTCGCCCCCTGATCAGCTAGCAACAGCCCAACCATTGGCCCGGCGTAATACCAGCCAAAATCGATAACTGTCAGACCAGAAAGCGGACCAGATAGACTTCTTTGCCTATGCGTGTTCATATCCCTAAATCTCCTCCCCAAGAGCCCGAGCTCGCGCCCGAACGCTGGTTTCATCTCTTTCAACATGCTTCAGGCAGGAAATAACCAAGATAATACACACCAAAGGCAAGAGCATGCTCCACATCATAGCCTGCCTCAAGGCTTCACCACCAGATAGCCCAGCTGCAACCAGGCCATCACTAATATAACCTGTCACATACGGCCCAAGCGCTGTACCAATGAATGTGGCCACCATTAACGTAAGAGCAGAAACGGTTGCCCTTCCTCTTGGCAGCATGAGATCATTCACGGTAGAGACCGCTGGCCCATAGCCCAGAGAACCAAAGAAATTCATGAAAAACACTGCCGTATAAGCAACAACCAGTTGCTCTGCGTTCAAGAAAAGCAAGGTGGCAAGAGCCGCAGGAATGCTCCCTATCAGCCACACGTATAATTTTCCTTTGGGGGTATGCCGTCTCAGCCTGTCAGCCAGCATGCCGCCGAGCACGATACCGGAAAAGCCCATCACTGCTGTAGCCAGCCCCAAAACAGCACCCGCTTCGCCCGGTGTTACATCATGGTGGCGTTGCAGAAATGGAATAGACCAGAAACCAATAGCCATACCGGAGAATGTTGAAATGCCACTTGCAAATATCATGGTGCATAATGATCTACATTTAAAAATCATCGCAAAGATAACCGGGTCTCTCAAAGCAAGATTCTGAGCCCAGGAGCCAGCTGCAACCAACCCGATGCCAAGGGCCACCCATTGCAAAACATCTCCGGTTAACCAGAAAAAGAACCATGCTGCCACTGTAATACCCAATGTCATGAGCATATTGACCAGAACGGCTTTTCTCCCCTCAGCGGCAAACACCCACCAGTTAACGCCAGGTACCATAGAGAGGATGATCATTAAAACTTCTCGAAAGGGGTGCTCATGCTGATAACTGGCGATCCCCTCGCTTAGACCCTTTGTCGGTTCCTTGAGCGTAGCGACCCAAAGAGCCATCAAAAGCCCTGGTAGCCCAACAATCATGAAGGAAGCCTGCCACCCCTTCAGGCCAAAGGGGGCCTGACTAGCATCCGGCCAGCTGTTATTCCAGAAATCAAGCACTGAGCCGCCAATAAAAAGCCCGAGCCCCATGCCCAGATAGGCTCCGCTTGAATAAAGCGCCAAAATCGTCGTTCGTATTTTGGGTGAGAAATAGTCATACAAAATGGAATAAGCCGCCGGCGTAGCGCTAGCTTCACCAACGCCGACCCCGAACCGACAAACAGCGAGAGGCAGAAAACCGCGTGCCAAGCCGGACAATACTGTCATCACACTCCAGAAACCAAGCCCAACTGTAATGAGTTTCTTCCGGTTCCAAAGGTCTGCCAAACGCCCTAAA
>JBNKGK010000003.1:0-27213 GCA_050289785.1 Kordiimonas sp. | reverse complement strand
AGCCCTCGACAAGGTGAAAGCGCGTCATGATGATATGGTACTGGCGCATGGTGGCGGCACCAAAGGCGCGGAACTGATAGCGGCCAAATGGGCACAGGTGCGCGGGGTGGCAAGCGTGGTTTTCCGGCCTGACTGGCAAAAGCATAACAGGGCCGCGCCCTTCAAGCGCAATGACCAGATGCTGGCACAAAATCCAGCCGGGGTTATCATCTTTCCCGGCTCTGGCATCACAGAAAATCTTGCAGACAAGGCCCGGCAAATGGGCATCAGGGTGTACCGCCCGATACCAAAAAGTTAGCTCATAATATTTTCATGAACGAAAACAAAAAGGACGGCGCGCACCGTCCTTTTTTCATGCCTGACCATTGAGAGGCAGGACTATTTTTTAGAGCCGAGCGCCACCAGTTCACGGTATTCATTGGAGCCTTTTGGCAGGCTAGCTGCTTTCGCCAGAACCCCTTTTAAAAAGGCGGTGTCATGGTCTTCAAGGCTCGCCTGCCGGATAAGCAGACCGAGTGCCCGAAGGTGTTTGTTGTCAGCCTCTGCAATGCGATCATCAAGGCTCTTTCTCTGTGCTTTCAGGCGGGCCAGTTGACCCGCCGGGCTGTTGTCTGTTGGTGACATGTCACGTCTCCTCGTAAAGGGTGTGCGGACGGACCCGCCAAGCGTACCAGAAGACAGAAACAAAGTCACACTTTGCCCGCTAGCCAGCGAAAAAAATGGACACACCATATGCACCGTGAAGGTGCTGAAAAGGCGCTATAAAACAAGGGGTTAAAAAAGTGATTGTGGCACAATGCATTGTTTCGGGGGTACACCAAAAAGGCACCGTTTTTTTATAACCTGTTGACAGGGTTACGCTTTTGTCCGGCACCATTTTGGCACCAGGATTTGACACCCAAATGGTGTTATCCTGAAAAACTTTCTCTGGCCTCGGAAACCGACTCTATGGTATGATATAGGTCCACTTGTGGAAGATACCAATGTCAAAAGGTAGCCCTCGCGCATCCGGTGCGGAGGTACTACCATGACTAAAAATCGTCGCCTGACTATCAGGCTTGACCACGATCTGATGCTTGCTCTGGGTGCCCATGCAAGGGCATTCGGGCACTCTCCCTCAGACCATTTACGCTATCTTATTGACCATGATCTGGAAGTGGGCACCCCCGTTCTTGACAGCCTTCTCCATGACATTGTGTGGACAGCTGTCGGCACCCATCACCTTGTCACCCTGACAGGAGACAGGGACGATCTGCCCGCGCTTGCAGCAGAGGCCCGGCATATCGCCAAAGGATTGGGGGTGGAACGTGTCTAACAATCCCCAAAGTAATCTAAACGGCCTGCGATCCTTTGTCCGTGGCGGGCAAACAACCATCCATTCCCTGCGTATGTTTGCACAGGTCATGCGCGTGGTCGGCGGCGTCTATTTTATCGCTGTCGCTGTGGTTGTCGGTGTGTGGATGTGGGGATGGACAGACCCCTACGACCTTTATCTCACATACAAGTTTTATCAGGCAGAGTTTTTTGTGCTCGCTGGCGCCAGTGAAACAAAAGAACTATGGATCAATTTTCCGGAAGGCGAGCGTATTCTGGCTACCCTTGAACAGATACTCACCCACCCGGCCATTCAGGCTGCAAAAGATGGTTTTATAGGGACAGTCTATCTCTCGTTTGCCTGGGGCAGTGTGCTCGGTGGTTTCCTGATTATGCTCGTGCTGCTGTTTTTTGTCGGGCACGGCTTTGGCATTGTCAGGGAACGACAGACCCGGGGAGCGGAAGTGGTGTCCCACGGCATTCTTGTCCGCATGATACGAGTATACAACCGCAGTATTCTGAGTTCCAGAAAATGGCGTGCCCGCTGGCGACGCTCCCCTGTGCCTGCCTACCGGCCTTTCCATATCGCAGGCACGCCCTATCCCTGGCGGGCGGAGACCCTGCATACCATGATTGCAGGCACCACCGGTACCGGCAAGACAACCATCATCCGGCAGCTTGTCGCTGAGCTGCGGGAGCGATGCGAGAAGGCGGTCATCTTTGACAAGATGGGTAACTTTGTCGAGGAGTTTTATGACAGCGAACGGGATATTTTGCTCAATCCTCTCGATCAGCGCTGTCCGCGCTGGAGCCTGTTTATGGATGCGGAGGGCCCGGGTGATTTTGACACCATCGCCGAAGCCATGATCCCCCAGTCAAAAAAGGGCGATCCTGTATGGACGGATTCAGCCCGTGCGGTCTTCTCTACAGGGGCACAGCTTCTCAAAAGGGATGGCAGGGCACACAATAATACACTGATTGAACTTCTCCTTAAAACACACCTTGAGGAACTGGAGGAGTTCTTTGAGGGAACCATTGGGGCGCCCATTATCAACCGGGATAGTGCCCGTATGTCAAACAGTGTTCGTATGATGTTGAACACCTACTTGCGGCCCCTTGCATTACTGCCCAATGATGGGCCTTCCTTCTCCATTGGTGACTGGATGCGCGATGACAGGGGAGGCTTCCTGTTCCTGACCTCCCGCGCTGATATGCACGCAACCCTGCGGCCCCTTATCTCGGCCTGGATGGATATTGCCATCAAGAGCCTGCTTAGCCGTGCCAGAAGCAGCGAGCGTACAAGCTGGTTTATCATGGATGAGGTGGCAGCCCTGCATCGTCTGCCATCCCTTGAAGAAGGTCTGAAAGAGGGACGTCAGTTCGGAGCCTGTTATGCGCTCGGTGTGCAGGTGCAGTCGCAGCTCCGCGATATCTACGGTCAGGACGGGGCGCAGACCATCAGCGGCCTCTGCCGGAACAGGATTGTGCTGGCAGCCTCCGACAGGGAAACCGCCGAATGGTATGCAGGGGCCCTTGGCAAGCGGGAGATCAAGCGCCTTGAAGAAGGATTTTCCTACGGAGCCAGCATGATCCGGGACGGGGTGAGTTTTAATGCCCGCGAGAAGTCAGAGCTGATTGTCCTGCCTGAAGAAATCCTCAACCTCAGGAACCTCACGGGTTACATTAAAATGGCGGAGGGGTTTCCTGCAGCACGGGTTCACCTGCCCTATCATGCCTATGACCGGATAGCAGATGCCTTTATCGAGCGGCCTGGCGCACAGGAACTGGCGGAGCGCATTGTCCGGGATACGGGCAAGGAAAAGCAAGCTGTCAAAACCAAAGCATCCAGAGAGGGTGCACAGCGGTCCCTCAAGCGATCCAAAAAGGCCGAGCAGTCCCGGCAAACCGATCTGTTTCTGGAGTAGGTGCCATGCTTTCGATGGCGGCCATACCGGGGGCACAGGATGCGGCAAGCTATTATTTCAAGGACGAGAACAGTTATACAGCCGAAGAAGGAGGACAGCAGGCTGAATGGCATGGCCGTGGGGCTGCATCCCTTGGTCTGGAAGGGGCAGTGACACAATCGGCCTTTGCCCAAATGCTGAAAGGGGAGTTGCCAAATGGTGACAGGCTGGGGCGCATGGTGGAGGGGGAGTGGAAGCATTTCCCCGGTGTTGACCTGACCTTTTCTGCACCCAAGTCCCTTTCCCTGCTTGCCTACATTGGGGGTGACACCCGGCTGCTGGAGGCCAACCGGCAGGCAGTGAAGTCCACCCTCGACTGGGTAGAGAAGAATATGCTGGTCACCCGCGTGAAAGAACAGGGGGAGGTGAGCCAGGTCAGGACCAACTCCCTCGTTGCAGCGATGTTTCCGCACAGTACCAGCCGGACGTTTGATCCGCAGGCACATATTCATGCCATCGTCATGAATGTGACCGAAAGGCCGGATGGCACATGGGCCTCTGTGCATAATCCGCCCCTGTGGCAGGACAGTATGCTGATCGGGCGCATTTACCGCAGCTTTCTGGCCGGGAATGTGCAGGCGCTTGGCTATGACATAACCATGAAACACCGGGATGGCCGCTTTGAGATCAACGGGGTTGACGGTACAGCCATTGATGAGTTTTCCGGGCGGTCAAAACAGATTGATACCCTCTTTAGCAGTTTCACGCACCAGAATACCAAAACCCGCGATATTGCTGCGGTTATGTCCCGCAGTCACAAGGGCGCCATGAACTGGAACAGTCTGCTTGATGAATGGCATGGCCGGGCGGGGGCTATTAATTTCAGTCCTGAAAAGATTGTTGATACATCAATAGAACGCCTGTCGGAAAAGGAGAGCGTACAGCCTACGAAGGCGCTTGATGATATTTTTACGTCAAAGCCTTCCCTGATGGACCGTATAAAGGATTTCTTTGTTCGGTCCCGCGAGGATGAAAAAGTCACCACTGACCCCTATGCGCTGTGGGACAGGGATGCCCCGGATGATCGTATTCGCAACCGTTCGGCTGTCTCCTATGCACTCAGGGTTTTGTCCGAGCGTGAAGCAAGTTTCAGGGAAAATGATATTCGCAGTGAAGCCTTGAACGTACGTATCAAGGGCCTTGATATTACGGGTGTTGATGCCGAGATTGAGGCCCTCAAACAAGAGGGCCTGATACTGGACGGACAGGGTAAATATGCTGATATGGTGACAACCAGACAGGCTCTTGATCTTGAGCAAGCAACCATAGGGCAATTACGAACAGCACAGGCGGGCGGGAAACCATTTTTCTCGCACACAGATGCCAATGCAGCCATTGCCCATCATGATTTGAATGACAGGCAGGCCGATGCAGGTGTTGCTATCCTGTCGTCATCCTCAAGGGTGATCGGGGTGCAAGGCTATGCAGGCACAGGCAAAACCAGAATGCTCAGGTCTGTTGCTGACATACTGGAAGGGGCTGGCAAGACATTTATGGGGTTTGCGCCAACCAATTCAGCCAGGGAAGTACTGCGTGAGGAAACAGGCGTTCAGGCTGAAACCATTCAGTATTTCTTGAAGCAATATGACGGGGTGGCAAAGGACCGGGCGACCCCAAAGGGACTTGCCACAATGCGGGAAGACTATAAGGACACAACCCTTGTTGTTGATGAAGCTTCCATGTTGTCATCACGCCAGATGCATGACTTGCTCAAGATCAGCAATCAACTGGATATTCCCAAACTTGTGCTGGTCGGTGACACCAAACAGCTTGCCGCCATTGAAGCGGGGAAACCCTTCAAGGCCTTGCAGGAACAGGGGATGGAAACGCAGACGCTGGATATTCTGTTGCGGCAGAAAGATGAAAACCTGAAAGGGGCTGTGCAGGATATCATTGATGACAGGGTGGTAGACAGTTTTGACAGGCTCAGGGACACCATTATTGAAGTGCCGCAGGACGGGCAGGATAAAGAGACAGGGCAGTCCCTGTCAGAAGCAGTTGTTGATCTCTGGACCAGTAAAAGTGAGGAGGTGCGGGAAGGCACTCTTGTGATTGCGGCTAGTAACCGGCTTCGCAAGGAGATGAATGAGGGCATCAGGCAGCAGCTTAAAAGTGAGGGCAGGATAACCGGCCCTGAAATGGTGCAGTCCATTCTTGAAAACCGTCACCTGACCCGCGAGGAAAACCGTTATGCGGCCACCTATGATGAGGAGAACAGAGTTATGTTTCACAGGGATGTGCCGAGCCTTGAAATTGAGAATGGCAGCTTGTGGACGGTGACAAAGGTTGATGATGAGAAGGAAACCCTGCACCTGAAAGGCAGGGAGGGCAACGAGCAGCTATTCCGGCCTGACCTTATACCGGCAGATGAAGACCGTAACTTTCTCTCGGTTTTTGAGCAGACAGAAATTACCCTTGGGGCTGGTGACAAGGTTCGCTGGACCAGTAATGATAAGGAACAGGGTGTTATCAATGGTCAGACAGCCACCCTTGTCAGTATCACGGATGAAACCATTACCATGAAGATGAAGGATGGCGAGGAACGGGCCTTTGACCGGACAGACCCGATCCTCCATCATCTGGACCACGGTTATGCCCTCACCGCTTATGCGTCACAGGGCACCACCTTTGACCGGGTAATTGCTGTTCTTGATTCCAGTGAGAAAATGTTGACCAACCGCCAGACATTTTATGTGGAGATCAGCCGGGCGCGGGAGCATGTGGACTTGGTGGTGGATTCAAAACAGAATGTTATGGACGAGCTAACACAGCGTGGTGGTGAGAAAACCTCTGCTCTGGAAACCCTGTTTCCCGGTGATGAAGGCTATCGGGGGCCTTTAACCGAACGTGAACAGGAAGTGGGCCATGAATTGCCGGGACCGGGGGCAGAACAGCAGGACGAGGCGGAATTCATTCTTGATATGATCTGATGCCCTGTTATGGCCAGAGAAATATATATTTTTCCTTGACCGGTAACTGCCCCGTGAAAACTATATATCCATGTTTGGGCAAAGCAATTTGGCCAATCCAAGCACTTTTTTGCGGATGCGGGGATCGGCGATTTTATAATATGCAGCTAACAGTTCCTGCGTCTCTTGTGTTTCAATAATAGTCGAGCCGAGGACATCCGGTGTTGTTTTTACATAACCCGGCAATTTTGTTTCTGCCCCTTCAAAAAAGTAGGATATTTCTACATCAAGGGCGACCCCCATGTGAAACAGGCGGCTGCATCCAATGCGGTTGGTGCCGCGTTCGTATTTTTGCACCTGCTGAAACGTAACGCCCAGTGCCTTGCCAAGCTCTGTTTGTGTCATGTTCAACATCTTGCGTCGAACACGCATGCGCTGGCCAACATGCACATCGATCGGGTCGGGAAGTTTTCTTTGGTTCATTTGCATTGTCTCTGTGTTCATAAAAGCGACCAGAGCTTCAATGCGTAGCGAAAACCAGCATGAGTAAGCCCCGGACCAGGTGCCGGACTTTTTCGTTAAAAAAAGCCCGGCTTCGGGAGCCTCACGTTGGCGCGACGACACGCCTGCCACCGCTTGCACGGCAGCGCTCCCGAATGAAAGAAGCTTTCATCCGGTCGCAGTGGTCTGAACACAGACCAGCGAATTCATGAAGGCAGTGTGTATAACACAGCCCCATAAATCACAAACCTATATCGGCCCACTCCGTATTCACCGGGATATGGCAATCGGGAGACAAAGGCGCTTTTCGTCGTCGTCGCACGTGAGTGCAGTAATGCCAACCATAACAGAAATCATAACAATTCTGCTACATCAGCAAAAACTTGCACAGGTTGCCCCATGCAAGCAAAACAATCATACATGGAAAATGCGGGCCTGCAACTATGATATGAAATTATATCGCTTATGGTTTAAAAGGGCGGCTGCGGTTTTCAGGGCTTCAATCTTTTTGGTACACAGATTCTGCCCACTTTCGCAGAAAAGCGATGTCATGCTCAGGATAGCTGTAGCCCTGATATATTGTCAGAAACATATGTTAGGCTTGCACAAGCGTGTGACGTATGGCGTACCCGGTCAGCCTGTATTCCTTTTTCTTCCAGAAGTACCGCTGCCTGAGATTATATTGTTTCTCTTGTAGTTTTATATACGGCCCTGAATCAGGAAAATGGCAAATTTTGAGTTTCAGGTTCTGGAAATTGCTTTCAAGCGGTTTTTCCGGCGTTGGTCACGGACTTTTTCAAGCAGTGTACGCGTAAATGCCGGGCCGAAGGAGCCAATGATATTACGGCTTGCCAGTGTGTACGATTGCTCGAGAATATCTACATTGATTTCGTCCAGAATAACCCAAAGAGGTATATCTGTGCTTAACCCGGCCCGTCTTGCTTCTATCGGGGGAATAGCAACGGTATGGCGATCAGGAGAGGGGCGTTTACTTGTAATAGCTACAATGAATAACATAGTTCTATTATCTTTACCCTGAGCCGCAAGGGCCATGCAGCAAGGGCGGCTTTTTCTCCCTTCTTTTTCCCCTCTTTCATTTTGCCAGTGCCAAAGATAGGGGTAGGCAAAAACATCGCCGCTTTTGAACGTATCACTCATTATTCAGGGCATCATCCAGGGCTTTATCCAGAAGGTTCGCGACATCGGTAGGCAAATCGTTCACTGCGAAGGATTGTTGCACGCTATTGTGTTGCATCCTTTTTTGATATTCTTCTACACTCATGAGAATATAACGCGTTTTGCTATGCCTCGTGATTGCAACAGCTTCTGTTCCTGCTGCGGCAAGAACATCTCCGATATTCTGTTTCAGGTCGGTTGTTGGGAAGGATTTCATTCAAGCCTCATAACCGTTGATGGTTTGTTTTGTCTATTATATCTAAAATAGACAAAACATCAATAATTATATGTCTCTCCCTATAGTCAGGGTTCTGTGGCAAAAGTATATGTTTTACGTTGTGCTTTCTTCCATCGTATCAATTTTCTTTTTACACAGTTTCTGCACCATTTTCAGCAGGCTTTTTTGGCGGTAGGTCAGGGTGGCAATATCATCCCTGCTCATGTCATGGTCGTCTATATCACCAGAACCGGGGTTTATGCCATTGTCCCTGTCTGTATAGGCATGACGGAGCAGTTCAAATTCATCCTCAAAAGTTTCCTGCTGGTACTGCCATGCCTGAGCGAGGTCTGGCACCAAAGCTTCCGTCCGCTTTCGCAGAAAAGCGATGTCATGCTCAGGATAGCTGTAGCCCTGATATATTGTCAGAAGCATATGGTACGCTTGTACAACCGTGTGCCGCATGGCGCACCCGGCCAGCCTGTATTCCTTTTTCTTCCAGAAGTATCGCTGTCGTTTGCTACGCCTTTTGATCCTGTTCAGGAACAGTTTCATGTTGCTTTCTGCTAGCTGTGCCGTGTTTTCATCGGTCTCTTCGGCAGCATATGACCAGATCGTGCTGGTGTGATGATAGAGCAGGATACCATGTGTGAACACATGAGTATAAAACGGGTCATTATCCCGCACCAACCTGTTCACTTTTCGTGCATACTCAACATGCAGGTAAACAGGAAAAGGCAGGGACGCAAGTTGCTCCCGTATGACTTTCCAATATCTATGGTGGGTCAGTTTCTTCTGGTTGATTTCAACAAGAATATCATAGCCGGATGTTTGTGAGGTATCAGTGTGCGTTGCATCCCCGAACAATACAATGCGCAGGATTTGCCCCGGGTTATCCCTGTTCAGGTTCCATGGTGGCGGCTTGTGGCCTTCTGTGGGGTCTTTCCAGCCGGGCCTGTCAACCAGGGGCGGAGCTTTGCGGGGCTTTGGTTTTGTGGCAATGGCGAACCCTTCACGGATGATGGTGGTGACATGGCCAACATTTTCCACACAGGCATCAGGCAGGCAATCCGTTTGTAAATTCATCTGCTTTTCAGGATATACCCGAGTGCCTGTCACCTTTATCCTCCCCGACTTCATGCTGTGGTATCATTCATATATACCAAACCAGCCCCGCAGCACGATAGTTAAAATAACTGACTTGGCTTGATTGCGACTCAGGCAGAAAAACTCTCTATAATAGTATTTAGGTTACATGGAAGTATACCATCCAATATTTTTACATATCACCGTAACCCTCTACCCGACAACAACATTTGAAGAATTACACCAAATATTATTCATGTGAAAATAAATAGAAGTACAATAATTGTTCGTCCTTTTACGAAACAAACACGGATATATTGCGCCTTATGACCTAAATATAAATTTAGATAAAAATAATGGTGACAATTTGGTGCCAATAATGCCCTATAAATACATCAATATCAATTGACATTATTTGTTCTCCGGCAATTTCCTTGAGTGAAGTGACTGGCCCTGTTCACGGCCACTTTATCTCATTCAAGGAAAAGCTCATGAAACCATCTTCTGTCTCTCCCATACCGGATACAGCTTATAAAATTGCCTGCCTTGGCCTGCTTATAGTCGGGACCATGCTGACAACAGGTGGGGCAATGGCGGGTACCGATACCTCGTTCGGCGGGGCGCTTGCTCAAATCTCGCAGTATCTCGAAGGCTCCCTTGGGCAGCTTCTCGCTGTTGCCAGCCTGATTGCAGGGCTGGTCGCCATGGTGATCTTCGGGTTCCGGCTCAGTCAGGTCGCTGTGCCTGTCATCATTGGTGTTGGTGCTGCCACAGGCATTCCCATTGTGACAGCCGCTGTCACAGCGACGATCTGAGCCTGGGGTGTGAAGCGATGACAAACCGTAACGCATACAGAATTCCCCAGCATCTTGATGATCCCGAGAAACTCGGCTTCTGGACGATTGATGAAGTCGGGGTTTTTCTCCTGCCTGTCATTCTCGGGATTATCGGCAAGGCATTTCTGACCGGTTTAATAACCGGGTGCGCTATGGGTTACTTTTTGACAAAGGCGAAGGGCAGTGATCAGGCAAATATCCTGCTCTATGCGGTCTATTGGTATCTTCCGCATCGTTTTTTCAACTTTCGTTTCACACCCCCATCCTACCAGCGGCTGTTAGTGGGGTAGCATCATGGAACGCTCCCTTTCCATCCGTGAAGCACAGGCGATTTCAAGGCAGCGTAATATGCTGCTGCTGTTCTGCCTCGGCCTTCTGCTCCTCAATAGCTGGACATGGCTGGAGTTGAGGGACCGGGAAGAAAAAATCATTCTGGTGCCAACACTGGACAGCAGGGTGACACTCTCCAACCGGGGTGTCTCTGCGGAGTATCTTGAGCAGGTAACGCGGGATGTCACCGCCCTGATGCTCAACCGAACCCCGCATTCCATGCCCTGGTTTCAGGATCAGTTGCTGCGCATTGTCCACCCTGCCTCATACGGCGACATCAAAAGCCAGTTTGTCAAAATGGCAGATGAGGCCCGCAAGACGGATATTTCCACCGTCTTCTTTCCGGTCGAAATGACCACGGACCCTCACAGCCTGACCTCCGAGGTGATTGGTGAACTGCATGTATATGTGGGTAAAACCCGTGTGTCGAAAGACCGCCGACACTACCGGATGCAGTGGCACCATGCCGGGGTGCGCCTGTCCCTTCTGAGCTTTGAAATCTTTGACGAGAAGGAAAGCCTCTCATGAGTATATATGTACCCTTTTTCCGGTTTTGTGTGTGCCTTGTTGTCATGACCTTTGGAACAGCAGTTTACGCTGACCAGTTCCTGACAGCATCAGATAATGCCACCTTAAGCGGCGCTGTCAGTAAAAGCGACGTCACCCGGATTTCCTTTACCGGCGATGCAGCCCTCTCCCTGCAAAAGATCAAACCGGCCAACCCGTCGGATGATTTTTCTGTCACTCATGATGGCAGCACTGGTGACATTTATGTGACCCTGCCCGTCCTCTATAACAGCAAATTCATCAATTTCTTTGCCACCTCCAGGCGCGGCTTTACCTACAAATTTGTACTCGCTGTAAAAGATATTCCGGCCACCCAGATATTTGTGCAAAATCCTGCTATCGGGTCTGAGCGTGCGGGGGCTTTCGAGCGTGAACAGCCCTACAGACACATACTCGTCAAACTGATACGGGCCATGTGGAACCGGCAAGCGTTGCTAGGCTATACTGTTGAATGGCGGGATAGCTACAAGGTTAAGGCCGGGCCTGTCACATACCACCGTATTGGCCGGTATGAAGGCGGCAGTTTTGAAGGTCATATCTATGAGGTGCGTAACCGGACCAAAAAGCCGATAACTTTGTCCGAAAGCATCTTTGAGACAGCCCGAACTTTAGCCGTAAGTATGCGCCAGTCCATTCTTCCGGCAAAAGCGTCTACCACCGTCTATGTAGTTATCTCCAGGCAGGAGGGCGATCATGACGGAGCAAAATGATAAGCCGGACACTTCTAACACACCCCATAAACCTGCTACCGGCAGTAACAAGAAGATACTGGCAAAACAATGGTTTTACGGGATTGGTGGCAGCGTTGCTTTCCTTGCGGTCATTGGTGTCCTCATAGTCTGGGCGAATGACAAGAATACACCATCTGGCCGCATTCAGAATATTAAAAGCAGTCTGGACCTTGAGGGGCTGGTTGCCAAACCGTCCCTTCGCGATGACTGGTTAAGCCGCAATGAACTGCGCCTTGAAGAAATAGAAAAACAGATTGGCAGGCTTGCAGAACTGGAAACAAAAAATGCAGCACTCAAACAACGGCTTGATGCAGCAGCCCAGGACAAACAGGCCCTTGAGGCAGATGCCAAACGAACCCTTGATGTTTATGAAAAACGTATAGCTGATCTTGAGCGTAAAAACACGCAGCCCTCGCTCAAAACACCAACGTCGCCAGCACGGCCTGCTACACAGTCCTTCCCGCCTGCAGGCCGTGTTGGCGCGACCAACAAGGCTGGTGTGGTGCCGGTACGTACAGTGGAGGTTTTGCGTTTCGAGGGGGAGGAACCGGGCGATGTCCTGCCGGTTTCTTACGATGTTCGTAATTATCTGCCGCCCAATGCCTATACAAAAGCCAAAATCCTGGTGGGTGTTGATGCTACCGTTGGCGTGAAGGCCCAAACCGACCCCAAACCTGTTGAATTTCGCATTATTGGTCCAGCTTATTCAGCCAGTCATGGCGGCAAGCGGTTAGAGACAGATGTTGAGGGGTGTGTCGTCAATGGTGCTGCCTTCGGGGAACTCTCTTCTGAGAAAGTGTTTGTCAAGCTCCAGAAAATGACCTGTCCCGATGGCCCAACACAGGTTGCTGTTGCAGCGGTTGAGGGGTATCTGGCCCATGAAGGCAAAGCAGGTATTCGTGGCCGGGTTGTCAGCCGCGAGGGTGATCTGGTCACACAGGCCCTGCTTGCCGGTATTGCCGGTGGTTTTGGTCGCGGGTTTTCCGCCAATGCCAACAGCCAGTTCCGCACGGTTGGTATAGGGTCTACAGATAACCAGCTATCGGCTGAAGAAATCCTCACGGGCGGGTTGGGCCAAGGGGCCGCTACAGCCGCAGACACCGTATCAAATTATCTGATCGAACGGGCCGAACAATATCAGCCTGTTATCGAAATGCCGACAGGACTTGAAGTTGAACTGGTCTTCATCGGCGGTGCCTATATCCGGCGGGAGGCATCCTGAGAATGTCTTGCCCCGCCCAAAACAGCTCCCTCGTGCGATCCGGCGACCGCCTTCCCCCAAAAACGGTTGCCTCGGATCGCACCCCACTCCTGGTCTGGCGCACGCCATCCTCTCCAGTGCCCACAAGGGCGGCGTCAGACCAGGTTTTTTTAAGGCGAAAGGTTCAATCGGATGAAACATGATCGTAAAGCCCTTATCCTTTGTGCAATGGCTCTCACGCTGGCAGGGTGCCAGCACGGCCACCGGATAAATTCAGATACGGCTATTCGGGCTGCTCTGCCGTCTACGGATATTAGGCGCATTGACTGCACAAAAATCCCTGGTGTGTGCGAGGTTGTCACCGGCAGGAATGTTTTCTATGCCACCCCGGATGGTCACTATCTGATGATCGGGCGGGTGTTTGATGTCAAGGCCCTTGCAGACCTGACAGAACCGGTGCTTCTCGGCCTTGAACCCGAGCGCATGCTGGCGGGGGCTGTGGGCGGCAAGCCCGGGAGTGGCAAGATGCCCGCCCCGCGCCTGCCACAAAGAATAGAGTGGTACGATTTACCCGAGGGTGGTGCCATTGTCTGGGGCAGGAAAGGGGCGCGCAAGCTTGCCGTATTCAGTGACCCGGCTTGCCCTCATTGCAGGGGACTGTCTGCTGCCCTCGAAGAGATGGATGTGGAAGTCCATGAATATTTTGTCAACTTCCTCGGCAGTCGCCCCCTGTCTGCCGCCATCCTGTGTGCGGACAATCAGGATGCCATGCGCCGGGCCGTCTTTGCAGGCGAAACACCGCCTGGGGTATCCCCTGACTGTGACACCTCAGCCCTTGACCGTAACGACCAGTTTGCTGCCGCCCGCCAGATAACGGGGACGCCCTTTATTATCAGTGTGGACGGACGGGTACTGCCCGGATTTGCCGGACGGCAGCAGCTTGAGGCGTGGCTGGGAGAAGAGCAATGACTTTTCCCGGCTACGTCCTTCCCTTCCTCGCGCTGTCTCTCGGTGCCTGCACAACATTGGGCAGCAATGTATCCGGCAACTGGTCCTGTGAAACAGAAGGCGACTGCCCCACCACCCATGAAATAGATGAACAGGTGCTGGCCGGTAAAAAGCAAGTGCCTGCTCCTGTGCCCGTGCGGTCATTACAGGCAGAGGCCCCCTATGCCGCTGCGACAAAAGATATTGGCATGCCGAAACGCACCGGTGACACAGTCGGGCGTATCGTTATTGCCGCCTTTATTGATGACGCGGGCCTCTATCATGACCGGGCAGTGATCTATGCCGTGATGGAAGAAGGAGGCTGGCAACCTGCCCCTTCCATGCCGGCCCATGCATCTGACCAAAAATCAGTAGAGCAATAGGGGCGCATCATGGTACCTGTTATGCTCGATAAACTGATCCGGACCATGCTGGGTGATCTTGGCTGGACCGACAGGAATCCCTCTATCGTTGATGCCAGCTTTATTGCGGATATTCTGCCCTACAGGGTTTATGAAAAACGCCGCAAACTGTTTTTCAACCGCGCCAGTACCGGTTTTGTCATTGAACTGTCGCCTCTTCTTGGGGCTGACGCGAAAATCGTTTCCATCCTCACTGAATTTATGTCCCAGGCCATCCCTGAAAAGACCCATATGCAAATCCTCAATTGGGCCTCGCCCCGTGTCGGCGGCATTACCGGACGCTGGCTAAAACCGCGCCGTGAAGTCGGTGGTGTTTACAGGGATATAGGCCGGGAACGGGTGCGGCATATTGATGGTGGCGCCTGGACCTCCCTGTCCCGCTATGCGCCTTTTTATGCCCGGCATTTCCGCACCCTTGTTGCCGTTGGCATGGAAGGCAGTGACGATGCCCATATTGATACACTGTTGAGCCTGCGGGACGGCTTGCTTGCCAACCTTGCCAGTCTCGGCGTGGCGACAATTATCTTCACGCCGGATGACCTGATTTCCTTTCTGGATGAAATCATCAATGTATCCAGGATGGCCACACCACAGGCCGGTGGCTATAAAGCGTCTGACCCGATCAATATGCAGGTAGCAAACCCGGAAACCGCCATTATCACAGAGCCTGGGCGGCTGGTGATTGAAACTGTTTCCGAGAGCGATTACCCAAGCCACCCGCACGGGGAATGGCAGAAAGACCGGATGGATGTACGCTGTTTTTCTGCCCCCAAACTGCCGGATGAATGGGCGCAGTGGAAATCAAATCGGTTAATCGGCGATCCCTTCGATGACCAGTTTCGCTTTCCCTGCCCGGTGCTCACCAGCCTCTGCCTGTGTTTCCCCGATCAGGCAGCCATGGAAGCACGGGCCGGCATGAAGGCAGTGCGGGCAACACAGCAGTCCGAAACCCCTTTTGCCCGCTATAATCCCGCCTTGCAGGAAAGCGCCGCAGACTGGGGTTTTGTGCAGGAACGATTAAAGGCGGGTGAAAAACTTGTCGGTGCCGCCTATTTTGTTACCGCCTTTGCGCGGGATGGTGAAGGGGATGAGGTGGAACGCACCCTGCGTTCGCTATACAAGGCGGTCGGCTGGTCGCTCGTGAGAGAGCGTTTTGTCCAGCTTCCCACCTTCACCGCCGGTTTGCCCCTGACACTGGCCGATGGCCTTGGCAGCGACCTGCGTATGATGAAACGGCTGCAAACCCGGCTGACGTCAACATGCGTGAACATTGCCCCGGTGCAGGGGGAATATCTGGGCCAGCGCGAGCCGCACCTGATGCTGCTCGGCAGGCGCGGCCAGCCCTTCTTCTGGTCGCCCTTCGGTAACAGCAGCGGCAATCATAATGTTGCTGTCCTGGGGGCTTCCGGGTCCGGCAAATCGGTCCTGATACAGGAGCTTGTCACTGCCCTGCGCGGGGCGGATACGCGGGTGTTTATTATTGATGACGGGCGTTCCTTTGAGCATAGCATCAAACTTCAGGGCGGGCGTTTTGTCGAGTTCCGCCTTGAGGCAGGCCTGTGTATCAACCCCTTTTCAATGGTGGATGCAGGCCGGGCCGCAGGGAATAAGGATTATCGCACCGAAGTCCTTGAGCTTCTTAAATTAACAGTCTTGCAGATGTGCCGGTCAGGCAAACCGGCCAGTGACAGCGAAAAGGGACTGATTGAACAGGCGGTTGTCCATGTCTGGAACGAGAAGGCAGACGAAGGTACCATAGATGATGTTGCCCGCTATCTGGAGACCTTCGAAAGTGACGACCAGGCACGTGATCTTGCCCGGTCCCTGACACCCTACACCAGTGAGGGGGCCTACGGTGACTATTTTAATGGCCGGGCAACGGTTACCATCGACAGTGACCTGATGGTTTTTGAAATGGCCGAACTGGAATCCAAAAAGGAATTGCGCTCGGTAGTGTTGCTGGCGGTTCTGTTTCTGATCAACAATGCCATGCACTCGGAAAGCCGGGAAAGGAAAAAGGCCCTTGTCATTGATGAAAGCTGGTCCCTGCTTGGTGACGGGGCCATGGGTGACTTTATCGAAGGTTTTGCCAGACGCTGCCGTAAATATGGCGGATCGCTGATTACCGCCACCCAGTCAGTCAATGATTTTTACAAAACCGAGGGTGCCAAAGCGGCCTATGAAAATTCTGACTGGGTGCTGGTCCTTTCACAAAAGTCGGAAACCATTGCCGAACTGAAACGCTCCGAGCGTATCACGGTGGACCGTTACCTTGAGGAATTGTTTGAAAGTTTGCGGGTATCGGACGGTGAGTTTTCCGAACTGGTGATCCACGGCCCTGTGGGCAGTCATGTGGGGCGGCTGGTGTTGGACCCCTTTTCTGCGGCCCTCTACAGCTCATCCCCTGACACTTTTGCCATGATTGACCGCCTTGTGGCAAGCGGCCTGACCCTCAGGGAGGCTGTGCTGCAGGTTTCTGCGCAGGGAGAGGTATGATGACGAACGCCCGGATAAAATGGCTGTTACTTGTCCTGAACAGTGTGCTTGTGATCTGGTGCAGCCTGCTGACATGGCAGCAATTCATGGTACGCCATGATATTGTCAGGCTTTCGGTGCGCAGCCTTTTTGAAAGCTTTATGGCCGAACAGGCGGCAGGCACTGATAAAGCCCTTCTTGAAGCCAGGACAGCGGCATATTCACAGGAACTGGATGCTCTTTTAGGACAGCTTTCAAAGCGTGAGAATATTATCATTCTGGTGTCTGAAGCTGTGCTCTCGGACCATGTGGTTGATATTACGCCTGATATTGAGGCGGCGCTCAAACAGCGTCTTGCCCGTCGTGGCACAAAACCGGAACTCAGGCAGGAGGTGCAGGGTCATGACTGATACTGTACCCCGGACAACCGTGAAACAACCATCAAAATATGGTAAGGCTCTTGCTGTCATAGCAAGCCTTCTGGCGGGTGTGTTGTGGCATCAGGCAAATGCAGACCGCATCATCGTCATCAATCATACGGACAGCTTGCCCCATCTGGCCTTTATCATTGACCGCCGACAAGCTCCTGACATAGGTGATCTGGTCTATTTTGCACCTCCCGAGAACCGTTTTTACGGCACACTTCCCTTTGTCAAAAGGGTGGTAGCGGGACCGGGTGATACCATCACCATCAGGGACAAGTCCCTCTTTGTTAATGGTGAACCCCTTTGCCGGCTTCTTGATGTTGCCCGTGATGGTTCGCCCCTTCACCCCGGTCCAACGGGTTTAATCCCTGACGATCATTATTTCCTCTATTCAACCCATGAGCGTAGCTATGATTCCAGATACAAGGACATTGGCTGGGTGCCGGCCAACCGGATTATCGGCACCGTCGTCAAAACAATTTTCTAGCGTGCGCCGGAAAAAGCCGCTGGTCAGTCTGGTAATGGCTGCCCTCTGGCTCACGGCCACGACTGGCGTGCAGGCTAAAAACCTCGGGGTGCACGGCGATCTGTTTCCGATCACCGAACCTGATATCCTCGCCGTTATCCGCGCCCGCTTGAGCGCCCTTGAAAAGAACGGGGATATTGACCGGCTGAACGAAGAGTTTCGCGACCGGGTGGTGGCCTCAGTCAAACGGCCCCCCACTAGTCCTGCTATCCGTCACACAGACGAACCGCGCCAATGGTTTTTTGACCCGACCATTACGGTTGCCGAAGACATTCGGGATGGTGCAGGCCGTTTGATCCACGGGGCAGGCACACGGGTTAACCCACTGGAGATTATGGGGTTGACCCAGAAAATCCTTTTTATTGACGGTGATGACAAGGCCCAGACGGAATGGGCTCTGGCAGAGAGGCGTGAAGCAGGCCGGGCAAAAATTGTCCTGACCAGTGGTAGCCCGCTTGACCTGATGGAAACACACAAGGTTCCCTTCTATTTTGACCAGCGCGGGCTTCTCACCTCCCGGTTTGGCATTACGCAGGTTCCGGCAGCGATTGAACAGATCGGCACCCTGCTGTCGATCACGGAGGTGATGCCATGAAGAAAAATATAGCTGTATGGATTGCAATCGTATGGCTGATGGCCGGTGGCGGGGCTGCGGTCGCACAGGGGATTGCCGAGGGCAAAGGTGCCTGCACGGGCCGTTTTGTCAATCCCATTACGGATATTTGCTGGGAGTGCCTGTTTCCGATCTCGCTTGGTGCCATCCCTGTCTGGCCGTCCGGCAAACCCGACCCGAAAAATCCGTCCCTGCCTATTTGCTTTTGCGGCACGCCCATACCAAGGGTTGGTCTGGCGTTCGGCTTCTGGGAGCCGGTGCGCCTGGCGGATGTAACGAAAAAGCCCTGGTGTTTTACCAACCTTGGTGGCCTCAGCCTCAACCCCGGCATCAATATTGGTGTTAACAAAATGTCGAACCGCGATAATGCCCAGGATAAGGGCAGTTGGGAGGTTCACTGGTATATTTATCCGCTTATTTACTGGCTTGAGGTGGTGGTTGATTTCCTGTGTCTTGAAGCAGCCAGTTTTGATATTGCCTATATCTCCGAGCTTGACCCCCTGTGGCAGGATGACGAGCTGACATTCCTTTTGAACCCGGAAGCTGTTTTGTTTGGCAATCTGATAGCGCAGGCTGCTTGTGCTGCCGACTGTGCGGCAGCCACAGCGCACCTGCCCCTTGATGAGCTTTTCTGGTGTGCCGGATGCCACGGCTCCCTGTATCCGCTCGACGGAAATATCCAGGCGGAATACGGCCAGATACAGGGCAGTGTGCTTGCCCTTGAACGCATGGCCTACAAGCTTCACCGGGAGTTTGTTGCTTTCGGCACAATGGGAGGGGAAGGTCTGTGCGCCAAATATCCCATGCCCATTATGCGCAAACAGCAATATCGCATCCAGCCGGTCAACCCTGTCCCTGCCACCAGTGGCCCCAACACCTGTGTGCCCATGGGGCGCACCAACGTGCTCTTTGAGACAGGCCGCATGGTGCCGGTGATTGGTGAGGATTTTGGCTATCTGGTCTGGCGCAAGCGCAATTGCTGCGCAATCTGAGGAGGTTCCCATGCACCACTGTAAAATATTTACCGTATCACTGCTGCTAGCATTTTTGTCAGTTGGAACAGCTTCGGGCGATCAGGAACGGAATGGTGATGAAACACTCGCGAAAGAAGTGGAAAAAAGCCTGCCGGACGCACAGGCGTTTGCAGAAAAACTGCGAAAGGCTATTGAAGCGGCCAACGGTGGTGCGGAAACCTTCAGAAAACAGGTGGATGCATCCCTCACACGGCTCAACGATCATTTTGGCAGGCAGGCATTTGAACCCTCGGACACGCCCCCTGATTTTGATCTGGACCGGCTGCTTGAGAAGACTGTGCCAGCCGTTGCGGGGGCTATTCATCCTGAGAGCGGTGCCGGTGGTCTGCCGCCCCTGATGGTGATGGTCGGCCTGTCCATGCCAGATGACAGTCTGGAAGCCTTGTTGCGCGATGTGAGTGCCGTTGGTGGCCAGGTGGTTTTGCGGGGGTTCCATGATGGCTCCCTGCCTGCAACAGCCGCCCGGCTTGGCTCGTTTGTCGATAATGACAACAGGGGCGGTGTCAGCATTGATCCCCGCCTCTTTGAAACCTTCAACATCAAGGCCGTACCTGTTTTCATTGTACCGGCAGGCCCTCTCGGTGACTGCAACACACCCGGCTGTAGCCCGGCAGCCCCGCCCCATGACCGGATAAGCGGCAATATCAGCCTGCGCTATGCTTTGGAGACACTTAGTGGAAACGGCGACCATAAAGCCATTGCCGCAAACTGGCTCAAGAGACTGGATGGCGGTCAATGAAACAGGCTTTTGTCATGCCGATTTTCTGTCTGGTTTTCCCGCTGCTTGCAATCAGTGCCTTTGCCCAGAATGCGAAGGAAGAGGGAAAGCGGCTTGGCCGGGACTTAAAAGGCACAATCATACAGGCCACCAAAACCCCTCTTAATGCGGACACTGTGCCGGGGTATCAGACTGACAGGCCCGGTGAGCGAAACTATTATAATAACCCGGGTGCCATGGGTACAAACGCGGCAACAGCATCCGACCCCGCAGCACAGACGCTTCGTAACAGTATGGCATTCAGACCAGATGTTGGACCGGATGCCGTTAAAGCGTTTCTTGGGACCGGTTTTGAGGCACAGGACAACCCGGACGCATGGGTCAGTGGTTTTTCAGGTGCCTATGGCGATTGCCATCAGGCCCCCGCAGGAAATGGCCCCGATACATATTATATCCGTACCTGTAATGATGGGTTCACAGTTGATAACAAGCCTGAATCCTGTCCGATTACACTGGAACACAGCTTTGATGAAACCTATGGCTATAAATGTCGGGCGGAGGGGTCTTTTGGTACATTGCCGGTCTGTAACTTTCCGGCTTTCAGCGACTGTGAGCTTGTTGATATAAACTTCCAGTGCCTGTTTTATCCGTTTTCTTTCTGCCTGTATGGTGGCTTTCTTCTGGAAGTCACCTATGAGTGCAAAAGCCGTGTGGCGGGGTTTCAGCCGTCCTACACGCGGGCAACCTATCTTGGCTCAAAGCGTGTTACGACAGCTTGCAAGGCCCTCGCCAGTGACAAGGATTGCCAGAGAAAAAATACTGTTTGCATAGAAGGGCGGCAGACACGGCGGATAAAGGGTGTTGATATTACCCGCAACTGCTGGAAGTGGCGGCGCAACTATGATTGCCTGCATCTGAAGCCCGCCAGTGACTGCGCCCCGGCAAAAAATGATCCGGCGTGCCGGTTTGACCACCGGGACTGTCTGTCACGGCTGGAAGATGGCTCATGCAGTGCCTGGGAAAACTATTATCGTTGTCGCGTACCCGAAGGGCCATCAGGGGAAATAGCCGTCTCCTGCGGTGATGATGTTTACTGTCTGGACGGATCGTGTGACAGTATCAAACGCGAGGCCAACACCAGTTTTCCCGAAGCCGCAACAGCCCTCCAGATGCTGGCGCAGCAACCGGGGGAGTTTGACAAGGCGGATTATTCCATTTTTGACGGGGAGCGCCTGACATGCCCCAAAACCCTGTTTGGGGCCGTGAACTGCTGCACAAACGACGGGCTTTTTGTTGATATCGGCCTTGTTGGGTGCTCAGGGGAAGCGAAAGCCCTGGCCAAAAAGCAGTCAGAAGGCCTGTGTCACTATGTCGGCACATATTGTTCATCAAAGGTTTTTGGTGTCTGCGTTAAAAAACGTAAATCTTATTGCTGCTTCAAAGGCAAACTATCCCGCATCATCATGGAACAGGGCCGCCATCAGCTTGGCATCGGTTGGGGCAGTGCCAAAAACCCCAACTGTCAGGGCCTTACGGTACAGCAGTTCCAGCGCCTTGATTTTGCCCGCATGGACCTGCGTGAATTTTATGCTGACAGTCAGGCAGGCACAAACCTGCGCGGGGAAACAAGAGTTATCGACGATATGAAAGCACGCATTGAGGCATATTATGACCAGTGACCACCTGTTAAGCCTCATTAAATTGCCTGTTGCTACAGCGGCGGGCTTGCTGCTGTTCAGCCTGTGTGTGAAGGCGGATATACCGAATGATCCCTTCTATTGTGGGGAGCGCAAACTCGGGTTTTTCTTCTATTGCACAAAAGCAGGGAACACCGTGAAGGAAGAAAAGCAGGTTGCACCACCCTCTACAGCCAGTGAGCGCATCAGGGACATTGGCGCACAGCTTGAAGATATGCGGGCCACAGCTATCCTTGACCCGACAACGGAAAATATAGCGGCCTATATCCGTTTCCAGCGGGAGCAGCTTGACCGGGCCTCCCTGTTTGCAGATATGTGGCAACGGACCCTGTGGCAGCAACCGGAGCTGGATTACACCCTGGTGCGGCCAGTGGGGCACCTGTCGAAAAAAGTCTGGTCCGACGAGCGTGTTCGTGAGCAGGAGGCTTTATTTGCCAGCCTCGGTGAACGCTACGGGATTTTCTATGTCTATGCCGGTTCCTGTGCTGCTTGCCAAGCCTTTTCACCCCTCTTGCGGGGCTTTGCAGACAGGTACGGCCTGACTGTCAAGGCAGTGAGTGTAGATGGTGCGCCAAACGAGTATTTTCCCGGAGCTGTGATGGACGGTGGGCAGGTAACAGCCCTGGGTCTCACAGATCAGCCCGTTCCTGCGGTCATACTGTTTGATGCGAGTAATCATACAGCGACACCTGTAGGTTTTGGCCTGATCAGTGAACAGCAGTTGAGGGAGCGTATCTATATCCTGACACAGAAAGGAGCCGGTGATGATTATTAACAGGTCTGTTGTGCTGGCCGGGTTGTTGCTGATGGTTTCCCCACCGTCAGCGTACGGCAATGTCGGGTCAGCCATGGAAGATTTCTGGAATGGTATGGGAGGGGCTGCCAATATAACCGGACCAACGTCTTTCAAGGGACAGGCCGCAGGCCATTATACACTCGGTAATATCCGCCTGCGCACCCCCCAGAAACGCACACAGTTTGCCACCCTCAATTTACCCTCATACCGGGCAGGGTGTGGCGGCATAGATTTATTTGCCGGTTCCTTTTCCTTTATCAACTCCAGTGAACTGGTGGCCACCATGAAAGCCATTGCCAATAATGCGGCCAGCTTTGCCTTCCAGGTGGCTTTGGAAACTATCTCGCCGGTCATTGCCGAGAAGATTGGTGAACTGAATGATCTGGCACAGAAGATCAATGCCGCTTCTATTGGCAGCTGTGAATCAGCACAGGCCCTCGTTGGGTCCGTCTGGCCGCGAACAGATCGGTCTTCAAAGGTTATATGCGAGGCCCTTGGCACCAACAGGGGAGTGTTTTCTGATTATGCGGCAGCCCGGCAGGGATGTGGTGCCAAAGGCCAAAGGGCCTCGGTTTTAAGAGGGGCCAGCGGTGATGAGCGCGAACAGATACCGCTTAATAAAAACCTGACCTGGGAAGCCATCAAAAAACACCCTGTTTTAAGCAGTGACCGTGAGCTGGCCGAACTGTTTATGACCCTTGCCGGTACCGTTATCATAAGAGGTGGTTCTTCCGATGATGCCCCGGCCAGTCTGGATGTTTATGGACCGAAAGTCATTGATGAAGGCATTATAACGGCCCTTCTGGAAGGCGGTGAGGTGCAGGTCCATCGCTGTGATGAGCTTGACCTGTGTCTCAACCCGGCCCGCTTTGGTAAAACCATTACCATAGCGGAAAGCCGGGCTTTCAGGCGCAAGGTGGACAGGCTCCTGACCGGCATGGTGACAAGTGTGCAGTCTGACACGGCCCTGACGGGCGAGATGATTGATTTCCTGAATATGTCCACCCTGCCTGTTTATAAATTTATCAATGTGCATGTGGCCTATGCTGGCGGCAATGCCATCAGTGATTTGTTGCACTATTCTGAAGTGCTGGCACTGGATTTTGTTTTTGCCTTTCTGCAATCGGCTATTGAAGACGTTCAGGATGCGTCCGGTTATGTGCAGGGCGGCGCCAGTGACGTGTTGGGATTGTGGACAGATAAATTGTCAGACAGCCGGGCCAACCTGACCCGCCACAGGACACAGTCTGGTCAGCACCTGCAAATCGCCCTTGATATTGTGAAGCGGGTGCAGGTGCTGGAAGCCTTTCTCGCCAGTAACCTCTCGTCAAGGCTGGCACACAGCGTCACCTATTCCCGCAGGCTGGTTAGCAGGTAGGAGGGGCATATGGAAGTTTTTACATATGGTGGCGGTATCTATCTGGTCGATGTGTTTAATGCTGTCGCTGCCCTTGCCGGATCAGGGGTGATGGAAAGTCTGATACGGCTTGCCCTGGCGCTTGGACTGGTGTTTGTCCTGATACATCTGGTCTTTGCCACTGACTTTCTCATCATTGTGCGCTGGTATGTGTCGGCCCTCCTGGTTTACGGCATCCTGTTTGTGCCAAAACTTGATGTGCTGGTGACGGACCGGCTTAACCCGGCCCTGCCGGCAGCGGTTGTTTCAAATGTCCCCTTTGGTCTTGCCTATTTTGCCGGTCTGTCGAGCCAGGTGGGAGACACGCTGACCCGCCATACAGAAACAGCCTATTCCCTGCCGAATGACCTCTTGTATTCACAAAATGGTGTCATCTTCGGGGCGAGACTGTTGGAGGCGACAACGAGTTTCCGGATCACGGACAGTGAGTTTGCTGCCAATATCAGCGAATATGTGGAACAGTGTGTTTTTTACGGTCTGCTCCTTGGCCACCTCGACCTTGAAGAAATGAAACGCTCCCCTGACATCTGGCAGTATCTCACTGTCCAGAATACCCCCTCTCAGGCCCGCAGTTTTGCCTACAGGCAGGGGGGTAGTGAGACAATCATCACCTGTCTTGACGGGGCGAACCGTTTGAATGCCTTATGGGCCGCAGAACTTAACCGGGCTGCTACACTCTATGGCGCACGGATTTATGCAGACAGAGTGCCCGCCCTTGCGCGTGTGGCACTTCTGTCGCACCTGCCGGTTGCCCATGAATATCTTGTCGGCACATCAAAGGATGCGCTTGGCCTTATCCAGCAGACCATGCTGGTCAATGCCATTAACCGGTCGGCACTGGAGTTTGGTGGCAGCACCGGCAGCACATCAGCCCTTGAGATTTATGCACAGGCCCGCGCCGAAAGCCAGGCATCATCCACCTTCCGCGCTGTTGCCCGGCAGGCAGAAAAATGGGTGCCGCTTTTGCGGATTGTGTTGGAAACGCTTTATTATGGGCTGTTTCCCTTTATCTTTCCCATGCTGTTGCTGCCTGTTATCGGGCGGCGGTTTTTCAGTGCTTATTTTGGGGTTTTCCTGTGGCTGCAAAGCTGGGGGCCTGCTTATGTTATCCTGCACAGGATCATGATGGGCGAAGCAGCAGAAGCGACACAAGCAGCAGCCTTGATGGAAGGAGGAACAAGGGCCTTGTCACTGGTGACAATGAGTGGGATTGACGAGGTGAATGCGGATGTGGCCATGCTGGCCGGTTTTTTCCTGATCTTGATCCCCTTTTTGACAGCCGGACTTGCACGAGGGGCCGTTGCTATTGGCAGTCTGTCACAGTCCATTCTTGCACCGGTCCAGAGTGCAGCGACAGCAGCAGGCGGTGAGGCTGCGACGGGGAATATTTCTTTAGGGAATACATCACTGGATACGCACCGGCTTAACCAGACGTCGGCCCATTCGCTGGCAACCAGCCCCCATGTGGATACAGGAGTGTTTTCCTACCGAACGCCGGAAGGGGCGACGGTTGCTATTACACCGGATGGCAGGCAGGTGGTGCAGGGAAGCGGGGCGGTGTCAAGTTTCCCGAACTCGATCAATTATGGGCATTCTGTCTCCGAGGCGCTGTCCAGCCGGGCGGCAGCATCAAGGGAACAGGGTACAAACCTGCAGGCACAGAGCCGGGAGAGTTTTGCGACAGTTAACCAGCAGGTGGCAGATTTGGCGCAAGGGGTCAGTGAAGGCAAAACCATTCAGGAAATGACCGGGTTTAATACCGATGCAAAGGTAAGCGAAAATGTTAACAAACTGGCCGAACACGCACGGACATTTGCACAGCAAAACCAGACTAATACACAAACGGCACTTAATGCGTTTGCAAAAGTATCGGCAGGTATGAAAATGTCTGCGCCAGGTATTGTTGATTTGTTTAGTCCTGTTGATGGCCATGTTTCCGCAGATGGTAGTATAACAGGAGAAGCAAGATCAGGTTCACTTGAGCAATTTAGTGATGCCCAGAATTATGCGGAGAAACATAACCTGTCTTCCCTGTTTGAAGAAACCAGAACAGCTCTTCTTGGTAACTCCATGACTGCAACGGGAGGGGATACATCACAGTTCAGGTCAGTTATGGCGCAGAACCTCAATCAGGCGCAAAGTTATGAGGAAGCGTCCAGTCAGAGTTTTTCAAATGCGGAACGCTTTGAAGATGCGCTTGTCTCACAGCAGCGTGACAGCACAGACTTTAACCAGCGGCTTGACCAGTCCTTTTTTGAATATCTGTCAGAAGCCCGCAGTAATGCAGGCACACCCTTTGGTCCTTCTGAGGCACGGCGATTACTGGTGTCGCAAGACCCGCAGGATCAGGCCGTTGTGCGAAGTCATGTCGGTGATTTTGTTAACAGCTATGTGGACCAGAATTTTGGGGCGGTTAAGGTGCCTGATGTGCGTGAACCGGGGGCAGTATCTGTCATATCTGGCCGGGAGGAAAATATTGCAAGGGTGCAGGAAGTGTATGAGGCTGGCAGGGAAATTATAGAGGGTCAGGCCCCACAGCCTGATATTACGGGGGATGGATCGTTTATTGAAGCATCAGCAGCAGAGGTGCGTGTGGGAGCATCAACGGCTCTATCAAGTGAAAAGGCTGAGATGGAAGCTACCGGCACCCGCAAGGAAGAAATTTCCGAGGAAGCTGGTGAAGGAGTCTTTGCAAAAACTTTTACAGGATCACCCGATGAACTGGAAGCATGGACGCAGAAGCAACCAACAATATCTGACGAACAGCAAACAATATTAAAAAACAAAGGAGAACAAACCGCATTCAGAAGAACAACAAGAAAGGGAAAAAGCCATCGCAGGCCATTACCTCAATCGGATGATAAAGATTAATGAGGTTTAGTCTCTATGCTGAAGCCGTGTAAAATCGTCTGCTCTCAAGGTTTCAAGGTAATCTTCACCTGCAACATTAGGAGTGAGATCAAGTTGTTTATCTAGATCGCCATCAAATGAATTTACGATTCCTCCAGGTGATATTGAACTACTCATATCATCATACGGATAACATGCTAAGCGTGCCTGATAGTCAGGGCGATGGTGCCTGTTGTGTCTGATAATCAGGACAGCCATGCCAATTATCCACGATAGAATAAGGATAAACCAGAAGCCGACAGGTACATCAATGTTCAATAGAAAATCCATTGCATCTCATCTCAAGTGAAGAATGACGCATATTCTAGCATAGTTTGTATTTTCCGGCAATGTGATTGCTCTCCCCGTTTTGAATGCCGGT
>JBNKGK010000002.1:0-29224 GCA_050289785.1 Kordiimonas sp. | reverse complement strand
CCACACCCTCTGCCATTTACTTGGAGCAAATGACTATGGATAAAATAGAAGAATATATTGATTTTGTCAACTCACAATTGGCGTTTCACTCAAAACGTGCCGCTAACTCTAGCTATAATTCAACACGCCAACTGCTTCATAAACAAACAGCTGACAAATTCTCTAATCTAAAGAAATTCCTTGAAAACTGCAAAGATAACACTGGACACGTAGCTTTTGATAAGCCGCGCCAATTGTCTCTTAGTTGGGAAGAAATTGATGGACTTCCGGAAGAATTGTTAAGCGAACTCAGTGTTACCGATTCTGATAAGTTGGATTACAGCATTGTATCTCTTGTGGATCAAAGTGGCGGAGTAGCCACATTAGACCGTATCCTCGTTGCCCTTTACAAAACGAATGGTGAAATCATTAAGAGATCAACTCTTAACGCTCGCTTATACCGCATGGCCCAAAAGGACATGATATATAGCGTGCCAGGTAAAAAGGGTGTTTATTCAACAAAACCATTAACCGAGGAAGAAATAGCATTATTGAAATAAATGCTTGAAGCTAAGCATAAAAGTTCATACATTAAGGGCATGAACAAATTGCCCTTACATAAACGTGTCCAAATCCTAGCAATGCTGGTTGAAGGTTCTTCAATGCGTTCAATCAGCCGGGTTGTTGGTGTATCCATTAATACGGTTACGAAATTGCTTGTAGAAGCCGGTGAAGCCTGCGCGGCTTATCACAATGAGCATGTGCAGAACGTGAAGGCCTCTCGTATCCAGTGCGATGAAATCTGGTCATTCTGCTATGCCAAGCAAAAGAATGTGGCTACAGCCAAAGCAGCGCCTGAGCAAGCTGGCGATGTATGGACATGGACAGCGCTTGATGCTGACAGTAAAATGATTGTTTCCTATCTGGTGGGTGGTCGTGACAGTGAATATGCAATGGAATTTATGGACGATGTGCGGTCACGCCTTGCAAACCGTGTTCAAATGACTACAGACGGGCACAAGGCATACTTGGAAGCTGTAGAGGGTGCTTTTGGTGGTGATGTGGACTATGCACAGCTTGTTAAGATGTACGGTGCTGCACCAGAAGCCACTAAAGGCCGCTATAGCCCTGCTGAATGCACAGGGATTAAGAAAAGGCGTGTAGAGGGTAATCCAGCATTGGAAGATGTAAGTACGTCCTATGTAGAGCGCCAGAACCTGACAATGCGTATGTCCATGCACCGGTTTACACGCCTTACAAATGCCTTCTCAAAGAAAATTGATAACCACATTCATATGCTGTCACTGTATTTTGTGCATTATAACTTTTGCCGTATTCACAAAACCCTGAAAATGACCCCTGCAATGGCGGCTGGTGTTTCTGATACATTGCATGATATGGAATGGATTTGTGGCCTTATGGATGCAAGAGCACCAAAACCCGGAAGGCGCGGACCCTACAAAAAGAAAATTTCAAACTGAGACACTACCGAACTATCTTATATCATAAATTAATATTAACTCTTAGTTTCATTCTTAATATAAGAAGATCATCAAGCGGGACCACGGATGCCTCCGCTTGGTATTGCCTGACCATAACGCCTATCCTGACAGGGGCGTTTCGGCAACTTGCCCGGGGCGGGCGGCCTTTGTTGACCCTTTTGGCTGCCCGCCTTTTTCCTACTTTGCACGAAAAAAGGCCGCTCCATAAGGAACGGCCTTTCGGTAATTATTAGGGTTTTGCCTTTTAGTGCAGAGACTTCACAATCTCTTCCACCATCTTCTTGGCATCAGAGAAAAGCATCATCGTGTTATCACGGAAGAACAGCTCATTCTCCACACCCGCATAACCACTACCCATGGAACGCTTGATGAACAGCACTGTTTTGGCTTTTTCAACGTCCAGAATAGGCATGCCGAAGATCGGGCTTTGTGGGTCTGTTTTCGCAGACGGGTTGGTCACGTCGTTCGCGCCAATCACAAAGGCCACATCAGCTTGTGAGAATTCACTGTTGATATCTTCAAGCTCAAACACTTCATCATAAGGCACATTCGCTTCAGCCAGCAGCACGTTCATGTGCCCAGGCATCCGACCAGCCACAGGGTGAATAGCATATTTTACTTCTACACCCTCAGCCTTCAGCATATCAGCCATTTCCTTCAGGGCGTGCTGAGCTTGCGCCACAGCCATACCATAACCAGGAACGATGATAACCTTGGAAGCGTTTTTCATAATGAAGGCTGCATCCTCGGAAGAGCCCTGCTTCACCGGGCGTGTTTCCACGGCACCACCAGCTGCAGCACTGGTATCAGCACCAAAGCCACCCAGGATAACGGAAATGAAGCTCCGGTTCATGCCCTTACACATGATGTAGGAAAGAATAGCACCAGATGAGCCCACCAGCGCGCCTGTTACAATCAGCGCTGTGTTTTGCAGGGTGAAACCAATACCTGCAGCAGCCCAACCGGAATAGCTGTTCAGCATGGAAACAACCACAGGCATATCCGCACCACCGATTGGAATGATCAGAAGGAAACCAATGATGAAGCTGAGCAGCGTGATGATCCAGAAGATATCAATACCAGCCACACCTGCATTCTGGTCAGCCACAAACCAGGCCACACCGCCAACGATAGCACCGCCCAGGGCAATGTTGATCAGGTGACGGGCTGGCAGCATAATCGGCGCACCAGACATAACACCCTGCAACTTGGCAAAAGCGATAATGGAACCTGAGAAGGTAATCGCACCAATGGCAATACCCAGGCTCATTTCAATTTTGGAGGCTGTGTGGATATGGCCCATCATATCAGCAATGCCGAAGGAGGCCGGGTTCAGATAGGCACTACCTGCCACAAAAACAGCAGCCAGACCCACAAGGCTGTGGAACGCCGCCACAAGCTGAGGCATATCTGTCATGGCGATTTTGCGAGCAATCACAAAACCAATGCCACCACCGACAATCAGCGCCCCGATAATCCAGTCATAGGAAACCACTTCAGGGTTCAGAACAGTGGTGATAATGGCAATCGCCATACCAACCATACCAAAGAAATTCCCCTTCCGGCTGGTAACCGGGCTTGAAAGGCCGCGCAGCGAAAGGATGAACAGAACGGCCGCCACCAGGTAGGCAATAGCCGTCATATCAGTTTGAAACTGTGTCATTTACCGCTGCCCCACTATTTCTTTTTCTTGTACATCGCGAGCATGCGTGCCGTTACGGCAAAACCGCCGAAAATATTAACGGCAGCCAGAGCAATCGCGATCGCACCAAGAATTTTGGATACGCTGGCACCATCAGGGCCAGCGGCAATAAGCGCACCAACGATAATCACACTGGAGATCGCGTTGGTCACACTCATGAGCGGTGTGTGCAGGGCAGGTGTTACTGACCATACAACATAATATCCAACAAAGATCGCCATAACAAAAACGCTGAACTGCTGGATGAATGGGTTTACGATAATATCATGCATGTTACGCGCCCTCCTGCAAACGTGGATGGACAATAGCGCCGTCTTTCGTAACCATGGATTCAGCAATGATCTGATCTTCCATGTCAAACGCAAGCGCGCCGTCTTTAACGAGAGGTGTGATGAAATGCACCAGGTTGCGAGCAAACAAGGCAGACGCATCAGCCGCCAGGCGTGATGGCACATTTTTGTGGCCAACAATTTTCACACCATATGCTTCAACAATCTCCCCCGGCTTGGAAAGCTCGCAGTTGCCGCCAGCTTCAACAGCCAGATCGACAATCACGCTACCCGGCTTCATGGATTTCACCATTTCTTCCGTGATCAGCACAGGAGCAGCCCGGCCCGGAATAAGCGCCGTGGTAATGGCGATATCCTGCTTGGCCAGTGTTTCAGCGATCAGTTTGGCCTGCTTGGCTTTATACTCATCGCTCATTTCCTTGGCGTAGCCACCAGATGTTTCAGCGGCAGCGGTTTCTTCGTCTTCAACCATCACGAATTTACCACCAAGGCTTTCCACCTGCTCTTTCGCTGCAGGGCGAACGTCTGTTGCGCTCACAACAGCACCAAGACGCTTGGCTGTTGCAATTGCCTGAAGGCCCGCAACACCAGCACCCATAACCATGATTTTGGCTGGCGCAATAGTGCCCGCCGCTGTCATCATCATTGGCAGCGCACGGCCATATTCCGCTGTGGCATCCAGAACCGCTTTATAACCCGCCAGGTTAGACTGGCTTGAAAGCACATCCATAGACTGCGCACGGGTAATCCGTGGTACAAATTCCATAGCAAAAGCCATCAGTCCTGCATCTGCAAAGGCCTTCATACGATCCTTTTCATTGAAAGGATTAAGAACCGCGAGAAGAGCAGCACCTTTTTTGGCTTTGCCTGCATCCGCAGCATCAAGGCCCTGAACTGATAAAATAATATCCGCATCACCAACAGTTGCTGCCAGATCAGAACCAATTTGGGCACCCGCTTCGCTATAGGCAGCGTCAGCGATAGAAGCCTGAGCCCCTGCACCGGCTTCCACCGATACATCAAAGCCGAGACCGATCAGCTTCTTGACTGTTTCCGGGGTCGCCGCAACACGCTTTTCAGCGTCCCGGCACTCCCGAATGACCGCAAGTTTCATGAATTTCCCTCCGTGAAACAGTTAATTAGTCAAATGTTTTTACAAGCAAATTAGCAGCTGTAATTTCTATTCTTTATAATATTGGTCCCTCGATCACTGCCGAGCTTTGGATGCAAGGTAGCGCAAATGACGATGAGAGCAAGACGAATTAAACGATCGTATGAAATTCTTTAAAATTTTCTTTTTACCAATTTATTAAGAAATGTCCTGAAATGATACACTAAGAATCATAAACAGGATCAGGCATGTCTCAGAAACAAGTCCTTATTGTTGAGGATGAAATAACCCAATTAACACTTCTCGAAAGCATCGCGAAACGAGCCGGTTTTGATGTGGAAACCGCCATGACAGGGCGGGAGGCTGTCACCAAATTACAGCAGTCTGGAAATACGGCATATGATATTATGCTGCTTGACCTGATGATGCCTGAAATGAACGGAATTCAGGTTCTGGAGGCGATTCGACCCCAGTTCCCGAACCTGCCTATCATTATGCTAACCGCCCAGTCTTCCATCAAAACCGTTGTGGAAGCCATGAAGGCTGGTGCCAATGATTTCATTGTCAAACCTGCAAGCGCAGAGAGGATCAGGACAGCCCTTGAAGGTGCGAAGGTTACCCATCAGTTCATGGGAGAAATTGCGCCCATGAAACATAGCCTCAAGGAAGCCGGTTTTTCTGACCTTGTCGGCGACAGCGCCCCCATGAAAAAAGCAATAAAATTAGCCACAAAAGCGGCCAGTGCATCCATTCCTGTGCTCATTGACGGCGAATCAGGTGTCGGCAAGGAAGTTTTTGCCCGTGCCATCCATGCGGAAAGTGACAGGGCAAGCAAACCTTTTGTGGCAGTAAACTGCGGGGCTATTCCCGAAAATTTGGTAGAAAGCATTTTATTCGGCCATGAAAAAGGTTCTTTCACCGGCGCCACGGAAAAACGCATCGGTAAATTCCAGGAGGCAAATGGCGGCACCCTGTTTCTGGATGAGGTAGGGGAACTGCCCCTTGATATTCAGGTGAAGCTGTTGCGCGCCATTCAGGAAAAGGAAGTGGACCCCGTGGGCGGCAAACAAAGCCTGAAGGTGGATATCCGCATTATATCTGCCACTAACCGGGATTTGGCTACACAGGTAGCGGAGGGAGCTTTTCGGGAAGACCTGTTCTACAGGCTGAATGTCTATCCCATCACCCTTCCCCCCCTGAGCACCCGCAAGGATGATATCCCGGCGCTCACCAGCCACTTCCTGAAGCATATCACAGCCATGGAAGACCTGCCGGAACGCACCATCTCGCCTTCTGCTCTCCGGCTTTTGTCCGGTTACGACTGGCCAGGGAATATCCGGCAGTTGCAGAATGTGTTGTTCCGGGCGGTTATTCTGTCTGAGCATGAAAGCCTGACACTTGATGATTTCCCCCACCTACAGGCAAACAAGCCAGACACATCAGAAGAAACAACAGAGCCTACCCAGCCGGCAGAGGCCACAACCGGTGAAAAATTACGCCTGACAAACGGGGATGGCCACATCCGCAAAATGGCCCAATTTGAAGCGGATATTATCGCCCATGCGCTCAACAAATATGAGGGCCGCATGGCAGAAATATCACGCAGGCTTGGCATCGGGCGCTCAACCCTGTATCGAAAGGTATCGGAATATGGCCTTGATAAGGATATAAACCGGTAATTTGGGCAAATGAGAGAAAATAACCGTCATTCCCGACGTTAGGAGCCCAAAAGCCTTGGGTTTTGGGTTTGTGAGACTTGCGACCTGGAATGACATAGTGTGGATTAACTTGAAGCAGGCGGTGTGATGATTGGTATTTTTGATTCCGGCTCTGGCGGTATCACCATTTTGGAAGCCCTGCACAAGCATATGCCGAACAGGGATTTCCTGTATCTGGGTGATCATGCCAACGCCCCTTATGGCCATCGCACCAACGAACAAATTGTTGATATGACCCGCGAAAGCGTGAACCTGTTGATGCAGCAGGGATGCTCGCTGGTTATTCTCGCCTGCAACACAGCCGCCGCCATTGCGCTCAGGGCCTTGCAGCAAACATGGCTGCCACACGCCTGGCCAGAAAACCGTATCCTCGGTGTGCTGGTGCCTATGGTAGAGGCCATGACAGGCGTACCCTGGTCACAGGAATGCCCCAATGGCAGGGCGGGGCCATCAGAAACCATCGCGCTTTTTGCCACTCAGAAAACCGTTAAAAGCGGCGCTTATGTTGAAGAAGTAAAAAAACGTGCCCCTCACCTGCATCTGGTGCAAAAAGCCTGTCCCGGCCTGGTGGATGCCATTGAAGGTGGCGCAGGTGAAAAACCGATTCAGGGCCTGATCCATGGCTATGTAGCAGAAACGCTAAGCGAATGCCCAGCCACGCCTAATGCCGTGCTGCTTGGCTGCACCCACTTCCCGCTGGCTGAGCGGCACTTCCGCTCTGCTCTATCTCCAGAGACCAGGCTCTATTCCCAGCCCAACGTGGTAACAGCATCCTTACTGGATTATCTAAACCGTCATCCCGAATTGGACAAACCAGGTAACGGCACTGTTAAGCTCTGGACAACAGGCAACCCCGCAGACGTAAACACCGCCAGCAGCTACCTGCCCCATCACCTAAACGCGTTTGAGAAAGTCCCGAGTTTCTAACGCGTCTATACCGCTTTATTCTGCCGCGTCTGCCGCTGCTGGCAGTTGGCCGCCTTCAATGGCATGCAGATAAATATCCAGCAGCGTTTCCTGCTCTTGCCTGTCTGCCTGATCCATCTTGCGGATGGCAATCACCTTGCGGATAATTTTAGTATCAAAGCCCACCGCCTTGGCCCCGGCATACACTTCCTTGATATCTTCGGCGATGCCTTTTTTCTCTTCTTCAAGCCGCTCGATACGCTCAATAAAAGACCGTAGCTGATCGCCTGCAATACCACCTGCCTGAACCATTTGAAACTCCTGGATTATACTGAATCACTATGTTGGTCGCGCACTTTAGCTGTGCATGCCCTGTCGTTCAATCATCATTATTGAAAAAATGGGCGGCTTTATAGCTGGCCTCTCATCGCTTTGTTTTTTGCCACGCTCTCATCCATCAGGCGAAGCTGCTCCTCTGTGGCTGGGGCCTGATATTTATCTTTAAACTCGGCATAAGGCATGCCGTAAACATGCTCCCGCGCTTCATCACGGCTAAGCGTCAGCCCTTCTGCCTCAGCCGCTTCCTGCAACCAATTAGAAAGGCAGTTCCGGCAAAAGCCGCCATGGCCCATCAGATCAATATTCTGCACATCCGTGCGGGTGCTGAGGTGTGCAAGCAACCGCCTGAAAGTGGCTGCCTCAATTTTATCCCGGTCTGTCTCGTTCATCTTTTTTCTCTCAAACAATCTCATTTCTGGGTAGGTTGATAAATAGGCTTTACCGCAGGATACCCTTTATATCGTCCCGTTCCATGCATTCGTCCAGCACATCAGCCAGCAGTGCTGCCCACTCGGTGATCATGGCGGGGGTTTGCACCAGATCCTGCCGGATTTCAATGGTGGTTTGGGCAAGGCCGTGGTCGGCCCCATGGCGCTGCATGGTATAATAGAGGTCTCTGCCTGAATAGGGCAGATTATCCCCCACTGTCAGGTCTGTCTCGCGCTCAAGAAGGCCGATCGCGGCCTGCGCAAGGCGGGGGTCCCTGTTCCAGAGAAAACCAATCTGCCAGGGCCGTTCAGACCCGTTCATCACCGGCGTGAAAGAATGCATCCCCACCAGAAGCGGTGTTACCCCCGCCTCCAGATGCGCCTTCACCAAAGCCTCACAAGCCTCATGAAACGGAGTATAATAATCCCGCTTGCGCTGCGCTATGCCTGCTGCCGTTAGCCCCTCATTGCCCGGGATGGCAATACCATCACTTTGTGGCGGGATCAGGGTTTCACTGTCTGGCTCACGGTTACAATCAATCACCAACCGGGACACAGGCGCCAGCACGGCGGCAATGCCCATCATCTCACACATCTGGCGGGTAATAGCAGCCGCACCGATATCCCAGGCGATATGCTCCTGCAGATATTTTGCATCCAGCCCCAATCCATCCAGCTGAGCGGGCACCACATTGCTGGCATGGTCACACAGGATGATCAGCCCCTTCCGGGCCTCCGGGTTAATCACTTCTGGCTTTTGGGGAACTGATATCATGATACCTATACACTGAGCGATGGGTGAAGCTTTTATGTCTGCCATAAAAACACTGGATTTAACCCCTGCTTTACTGCAGCATAGCAACCATTCAAGTCAATATCTCTAATGCCTATCCAACCGGGGGACCTATGGTCATTTATTCGCCAAGCCTGATGCGTCAACGTAAAACACGTATTGTTGCAACATTGGGGCCTGCCAGCAGCAGCGCTGAACGGATCAAGGAACTCTACGCCACGGGGGTGGATGTATTTCGCCTGAACATGAGCCACGGCGAACATGCAGACAAGGAAGCCTTGATACAGACCATCCGCAGTGTGGAAAAGGAAGTTGGCCGCCCTATCGCCATTCTGGCAGACCTGCAGGGGCCCAAATTACGCATCGGCAAATTTGCAGGCGGTGAAACCGTTCTGCAAGAAGGCCAGCATTTCACGCTCGATCTGACTGATGGCCCCGGTGATAACAACAGGGTGACCCTGCCCCACCGCGAAATTCTCGAGGTGGTGAAAGAAGGCACCCATATTCTGCTGGATGATGGTAAAATCCGCCTGTCTGTAGAACAAACAACAGGGGTTTCTGCCAAATGCCGTGTTCTGGTGGGTGGCACGCTCTCTGACAAAAAAGGCGTGAACGTGCCCAAGGCCGTTCTGCCACTGGCAGCCCTCACCAAAAAAGATAAAAAGGACCTGCACTTTGCCCTGCAGCACGGGGTGGACTGGGTAGCCCTTTCCTTTGTGCAGCGGCCAGAGGATGTGGCCGAGGCGAAGAAACTGATTGGTGACAAGGCCGCCGTGATGGCCAAGATCGAAAAACCTGCCGCCGTTACAGCTCTTGATGAAATTCTCGAGCTAGCAGACGGCGTGATGGTTGCCCGCGGTGACCTGGGCGTGGAAGAACCACTTGAGAACGTGCCCGGCATTCAGAAACGCATCATTCGCACAGCCCGCCAGATGGGCAAACCCGTGGTTGTGGCCACCCAGATGCTGGAATCCATGATCAAATCCCCTGTGCCCACACGGGCCGAGGTTTCTGACATCGCCAATGCAGTGATGGACGGGGCAGATGCTATCATGCTGTCAGCCGAATCCGCTGTGGGGGATTACCCCATTGAAGCCGTGCAGGTGATGGATAAAGTGGCCCGCCGGGTGGAGGGGGAGCGTGTGCAGCCCATCACCCGCGCGACAGACAGAACACGCCCCAATGCCACGGCAGAAGATGCAATCACTGCGGCGGCCAAACAGGTTTCCACCACGGTAGGGGCAAAAGCCATTGTCACCTTCACCAGCTCTGGCGCTACAGCCCTCAGGGCCGCCCGTGAACGGCCTGACGTGCCCATTTTAGCGCTCACACCCCGCATTCGCGTGGCGCGCAAGCTTTGCATCGTCTGGGGCCTGCATACCGTGAAAACACGCGATGTGGGCGCCTTTGAGGAAATGGTGGGCAAATCCATGCGCATGGCACTGAGAAGTGGGCTGGTGCAGGGGGGGGATAGAATTGTGGTCACAGCCGGTGTGCCTTTTGGCTCCCCCGGTGCGACCAATGTGCTGCACATTGCCCAGCTTCGCGGCGATGAGATATAAAAGCATTTCTGTTTTAGGTTGATGCCTCATTCGTCACTCGCCGTTTGCGAAGCTGGCGTTTACGCCACCTGATTGGCGAGTCCAGGCGCACGGGATCAAGGGCTATGAATGCGCCGGTCAAGCCGCCTTATGACGAGAGGGAAAATAGGTTGGGAAAACGGCACTAAGATTCATCATAAAACAGAAAAGCTTTAGAATCAGTATAGGAAGCCATGACGGTGTAAGGCAGCTTCCAGTTTTTTTGGTGTCGTGAACTGGTGCCCGATCATACCAAGCTGTGTGGCCGCGTGGATATTATCCAACCGGTCATCGGTGAAGAAAGTTTGCTCTGGGTCTAGGTCGAATCTATCCATCGCAATTTGGTAAATGCGGGGGTCTGGTTTTACCAGTTGCACCTCGCCTGAGACCAAAACACCCTCGAACAAATCCGTAAAATAGTACGATCGGCGGAAAGCAGGCCACTTCTCAGCTGAAAAGTTTGTCAGCGCATAAACCTTCACGCCCTGCTCGCTCAGTCGTTCCAGAATGTCAACCGTGTCGCTGTTCACAGGCCCAATGGTTTCTTCCCACCGGCTGTCAAACATATGAATAAGGTCTTCATATTCGGGGAACCGATTAGCAAGCAGACGCACCCCTTCGGCAAACGGGCGGCCCCTGTCATGCTCTGTATGCCAATCAAGAGTCACAATTTCGGAGAGAAAAAAATTCAGCTCATCAGGATCATTGATAAGCTTCTGGTACAAGAAGCGCGGGTCCCAGGTGACAAACACATTGCCGATATCAAACAATACCGCCCGCAGACTTTGCATCTCGCACCCCTACTAATGAACAAGCCACACAATCTTAACCAGACTGCATGGCTTAATCAATATCATAGAGTAGAAGTGTGATTAGCCCTGACGAGCTTTAAAACGACGTTGCGTTTTGTTGATCACATAGGTACGGCCTTTGCGACGAATCACACGGCAATCACGGTGACGGTTCTTCAAAGACTTCAGGCTATTACAAACTTTCATTGTTCTTCTCTCTTTTACAGAGCTTAAGACGACGAATCCGCCATCCCCATAATTCATTGGCGGCGGAACATACTCAGCGATCTCCCCCCTGTCAATAGGTAGGATCGTTATTTACGAAAGAATCTCTGCCCCAGTAACCTTCAAAAGGTACATCAAATTCATCAGAGCTGAGCAAAAATGGCAGAGTTCATAGACCGCAACACAATATACCCGGGGTGCATAAGCATCGGAAACGCAGAAAACTGTCATTTTCAGCCAATTATGGTGAATTCCGAAAGGCAAAAAAATGAGGCATCCTCCATGCCCGGTAGGATGCCCCAATTGCCCCCGCTAATAAGCGGGGGAAGTCCGCTCACGCCTATGCGTCAGTAACAAGCATAGTACCAAATCGGCCCTACCTTGTCATGAAAAATAAGCGTCAAAAAAGCTGACCTATGCACAGTTTTCCGCAGAAACTCTGGGAAATTTGTGGAAATTATTTTTTAATCACCCTCAAAAGAACAGAGGGTAATGACCCGCTCTCCAAGCTGTTGCAACTGCGCATGGCCACCCAGGTCAGGCAAATCAACCACAAAAGCGCAGCCAATCACATCCGCACCCATTTTTTCAAGCAGGGAAAGGGCTGCTGTCGCTGTGCCGCCTGTGGCAAGTAGGTCATCCACCAGAAGCACCCTGTCACCGGGTTCCACAGCGTCCAGGTGCATCTCAAGCACAGAATCACCATATTCCAGCGTATAGCCCTCAGAAATGGTTTGCTCTGGTAATTTTCCCTCTTTGCGGATCGGCACAAAGCCAGCCCCCAGCTTATAGGCAATGGCCCCTCCCAGCACAAAACCCCGGGCTTCTATGCCTGCCACCTTGGCAATACGTTCTGCCTTAAAAGGGGCTGCCAGCGCATCCACCGCCTGCCTAAACGCGGCAGGGTTGCCAAACAATGTTGTGACATCCCGAAACTGTATTCCCTCACGCGGGAAATCCGGAACGGTTCTAATATAGCTCTTAAGGTCCATCATGCTCCTGCACCTGAATTAATAGAAAGGACTATATTTTGCTTTGATCCAGAAATTTAAATAAGGCAAGGGCTAAAAACGCCCCAACTAGCTGGGCCGCAATAAAAGGCGCCACGTCAGCGGCTGTTATGCCTGAAAATGTGCCGGTGAAAGAGCGCGCAATAGTAACCGCCGGGTTGGCAAAACTGGTGGAGGCCGTAAACCAATATCCCGCCGTGATAAAAAGGCCCACAGCATAGGGCACAGCCTCTGCCTTGTGGCGCACTGTGCCCAAAATGGCGGCAAGCAGGCCAAAGGTAGCCACCGCTTCGCTGATCCACTGGCCGGTGCCTGTGCGCACATGCACCCCGTTCTGCATCAATGATTGATCAAACATGGCATGGGCGATCAGTACACCCGCCAGCCCGCCTGCCACCTGCACGGCAATATAAGCAACAGCTTCAGCCCTATTCAGCTCGCCTCTGGCCAAAAACACCAGGGTAACAGCCGGGTTAAAATGCGCGCCGGAATAGGGGCCAAAAATAAGGATAAGCACCACGAGCATCGCCCCCGTTGCCGCCGTATTGCCCCACAGCGCAATAGCCACATTGCCTGAGGCGAGTGTTTCCCCCATGATGCCAGAGCCCACCACCGTGGCCAGTAATAATAAAGTGCCCACAAACTCGGCAACCAGCTTTCTGCTCATAAAAAACTCTCACTCATCATCTTAAGTTGAATGAATGGCCTGCAATGCCTTTTTCAGCTCAGCATTTGCCATACCCTGCGCAGCAAGATCAGCCAACTGCTTCATATTCTGTTCAATCGCCTGATAGACGGTTTCAAACGCGGCCAGGATGGTAGCATCATCGCCCGTCACCGCCGCAGGGTCAGGAAATCCCCAATGCACCTGCACAGGCGCACCCGGCCAGATAGGGCATGTTTCCCCCGCCGCATTGTCACAAACGGTAATCACGATATCCATGGTTTCCGCGTCCGGCCAACCAAATTCATCCCAGCTTTTGGAAGAAAAACCAGTGGCATCATAACCTTTTGCCTTCAAAAGCTGCTCTGCATAAGGGTTCACCCTGCCCGTAGGTGTGCTGCCCGCACTGAAGGCCTGAATGCGCCCGTCACCCAGCCGGTTCAAAATCGCTTCCGCCATAATGGAGCGTGCGGAATTCCCCGTACACAGGATCAGAACATTCATGGAAAGCCCCTACGCTTTTTAAATTACCTTTATTGCTGCTACACTAGGTTTGATGTCAGTTTTATGACAAGTTTGGATTTATCTGCGTAAACAGGACCGATCTTTTATGGCTGTTTTTCCTGAGTTCAACACCCAAAGCCTGCTGGCACTGGCCGAGGGCCTGCAAGATGAACCGCACACCGTAGCTTTGTGCCTGCTGTTTGTTGCTATTGTGAGTGATGATTTGGCCCTGATAACAGGTAGCCTACTGGTGAGCACCGGCATTATTCCACCTGAACTGGCCATCCCTGCCCTGATCATCGGCATCTTCACCGGCGATGTGTGTCTGTATCTAGTAGGCTATAGCGCCAGCAGCCTGCCTTTCCTTGAGCGCATACTGCCCCTGCCACAACGCCCCGGTATCCGCCAGTTTTTGGAGAAACGCCGAACGCCTATGCTGTTTTTCTCACGTTTCCTGCCCGGCACACGCATGGCCACCTATATCAGCTTCGGCTATTTCAGGCTTAGCCTTACACACTTTATGGTGGTCATAATATGTGCTGGTATCATATGGGTGAACCTGATTGTCTGGTCAGTGGAGACGGTGCATCCCTATTTCGCCCATATGGGAACACTGGGGAACATCTTGGCCGGGCTGGTTATTGCCCTGCTCGCCATTCTCATAGGCAGGAAGATCGCCAGAAACATGCGAGGCCGCAACCGCCTGCCTGATACAGGTGTTACAACCTCTGATCTTACCACCTCTCATTTTAAAGAATGATAGAAAGACATGGATACCCCGCATTCGCGGGGCATGACAACAGGAGTAGTTTTAGGTTCTTCTCCATCGTCATGGTCCGATTTAGTCGGGCCATCCATGATTCTCTTTATCGTCTTACGAAATTGAAAAAAGGGGAGGGAAGGCCTCTATTTTAACGCGCGTCAGGCAACCATCTGGTTATCGGCATGAGCTTCCTCAGCTACATTATCCTGTCCCGCCGCGCTTGGGCCGAAAAAACGCTTGGCCAGACGCAGATATTTAGGCGCCAGTATTTTGCTCACGCTCGCAAGGTCCATCAGGCGTACAAAAGCCGTAGGGTCTTCCAGCGTGAGAATTTCACGGATGCGGGAAATGGGCAATCCGGCCTCCAGCGCCAAAGCACTTTCCATAAAGGGTAAACAGCCTTTTTCCGCAATTTCCAATACCAGAAGGTGATTCAGGCGGCGGTTGGTGCGCAGCTCTGTCACATAGGCATGGATTTGCGCAGGAGAGGATTTCATCAAATTCTGTACCAGCACTTCCATTTTGCTGCCCTTGGCCACTTCACTGGCTACTTCTGCAGCCACCGCATAATGCTCGATAAGGGTTGCCCTGCAATGCTCGGAAACCCTGCTGGCAATCACTTCCACAACAGAAAGCGGCAGGTCTGTGCGGCCACCAAGCTGGTCCATAATCACCTGATTTTCACCAAAGCGCTGAATCACCTTATCGCAGGTTGGTTCCTTCAGCTTCAGGCGGTCATTCCGCACTAGCGAACTGACACTGGGTTCTTCACCCGTGGAAGCAATAGACAGGGCCACAAGATGGCTCAGGTCACCGCGCTGGGCAATAATCACTCTGGCATACTCTTCCAGCTTGGGGATCAGCCGGATCAAATCATTCCGCCGGAAAGCACAGGATTTTTCCAGAAACGGGCCAGCCACTGATTCTATATCACAGGCGATGCTCTCGATAATGTCATGCGGCAGGGACCGGCATTTACGCAGTTCAAACGCCAGAACGCTACGCACATGCTCGCACACGTCCTGAGCCAGCACTCTCGCCACATTTTCTACTGCTGCCCGCTCTTCATCTGCTTGATCAGTGGCCAAAAATGTTCCCACCCGCTTGGCGAGAAGCATCTTTTCCATCCTCACAGAATCTAATAAATCGACCGCAACCATATTTTCATCCTGGCTATTGTTCGCGCACCTGATCACGCTTCATCTTGCCTGATGTGCTGATACTCTCACAGAAGATTGAGGATTTCGTCAACAGATAGCTAAAATATGATCTAATTTGTAGGCAATGCAGTTTTGGCTCAGCAGAAGAGAGGGCAGGCCCTGATTTTTTGCAATCTTTATAAAGCCTTATAGACTTACCAACTGTACATGACAATGATATTGGCGCCACCGCTACCCTAGTTCAGGGTTCATCTATCCATAAAGCTCCCCCCATTCAGCCTAAAAGAAAAAACCCCTCAGAAAAATCTGAAGGGTCTGATCTTATAAGGCTGAAAAAGAAAAAAGGCCTAACGGCCAGCTTTCACTACCAGACCATCGCGCTCAAGGCGCTTGCGCTCCAGTTTCCGTGCACGGCGAACAGCAGCAGCTTGTTCACGAGCCTTCTTCTCAGATGGCTTCTCATAGAAACGACGCATTTTCATTTCGCGGTAAACGCCTTCACGCTGAAGTTTTTTCTTCAGGGCACGAAGCGCTTGATCCACATTGTTATCCCGAACGGTAACCTCCATGTGGTTACTCACTCCTTTCTAATGCCAAAATTTGCAGGCGACAAGCCGGGTGCGCACCTGCGGGCTAAGTGCAGGCGATATAACAAAGCCCCCGACAACATACAAGTTTTTTCCGAGCCTCACCGTAAATTCGGCAGGGTTGGGCGAAAATATCCAAACCACCCACACTTAAATGGATGCTGTGGATATCTTCGCTGTGTTTAGATAGTAACAGAATGAGGGGTCAGAGCCTAACCGAAAATTCATCCAGGTTGAGTACAGCCATGCCTCTCGCAATAAAAAGCAAGCTGTGTTAGAAGTAAGCAATAGTGTTGATGAGGATGTTATGCCTGAAGAACGAAGCCCTCTGGAATTAAGGCACCCCTTGATGGAAGCCATGCTCAGCCACGTACCTTTTGATGGCTGGACAGAAAAAGCCTTGCGCAATGCCGCGACTGACCTGGGCATATCCCCTGAAATGGCTGAGCTGGCCTATCCGGGTGGAGCCATGGAAGTGCTGGAAGCCCACCTTTTGGACGCTGATGACCGCATGATGGCGGCGCTGGCAGCGCTAGACCTACCCTCCATGCGTATCCGTGACCGCATTACAGTGGCGATTCGCACCCGGCTGGAACAGAATGCAGAGTACCGTGAAGCCATCAAACGCGGGTTAGCCGTACATGCCATGCCGAACCATATGGCGGCTGGCATGAAAGCGGGCTGGCGCACCGCAGACCTGATGTGGCGTGCCGCAGGCGACACCTCTACCGACCATAACTGGTACACAAAGCGGGCCACCCTGCTAGCTGTCTATAGCGCAGTGTTGCTGCACTGGGTGGGGGACGAATCAGAAGGCTTTGAAAGCACCTGGGCGTTTCTCGACAGACGCATTGAAAATGTAATGCAGTTTGAAAAGGCAAAATTTCAGGCCAGCGAGGTCTGCGACAAGCTGCCTTCCCTCAGCCGGTTTCTTGGCAGGCTGCGTTACCCAGGGCATTAGGGGCAATGCTCCCTCTCGTCATTCCAGAAACCAATTTGGCCCAAGCCTGTGATTTGGATAACAAATTGAGCTGTCTGGAATCCAATCAGTGTCTGGAATGACAAAAAAATAATATGCCACAACATCCCGCCATAGATGAAGAGACCCTCTCCTTTCTGGACCAGAAGGCGGCAGCGCAGGTGAGGGACTGGCAGCAATATCTGACGAGCGAAAAGCGGGTTTCCCGCCACACGCTCACAGCGTACTGCCATGATCTGGGGTCTTTTCTTGCCTTTCTGGCTCATTACAGGGGCGAAACAGTTAGCCTCGCCATGCTGGAAGCCATGAAAGTACGGGATTTCCGTGCCTATATGGCAGACAAGCGCAGTAAGGACGCCTCAGCCAGAACAACAGCGAGAGCGCTTTCCGCCATTCGGAATTTTTACACCTTCCTTGCCAAAGTGGCTGGCCTGCATAATGACGCCATTGAAGCCGTGCAAGGCCCCAAGCTGCCCCACCGTGTGCCACGCCCGCTGACGGAAGAGGGCGCAAAATCGGTGATGGAAACCATTGGTGATTTTGCCAGTGAAGACTGGGTAGCCGCACGAGATACGGCCGTGATCACCCTCCTTTACGGTTGCGGCCTGAGGATAGCGGAAGCCCTGAGCCTGACACCAGCAGATATCCCGAAGGGTGATACCATGCGAGTGACCGGCAAGCGCGGCAAAGAACGGGTGGTGCCCGTGCTGCCCATCGTGAAACAAGCCATAGAAGCCTATGTGGCGCAGTGCCCCCACCACCTGGAGGCCGATAAACCACTATTTTTAGGCGTAAGAGGGGGCCCACTGAACGCGCGCCTCATACAGGCTGCCATGCAAAAAGTACGCGCGGTGCTCAGCCTGCCTGCCAGCGCCACGCCTCATGCACTGCGGCACAGTTTTGCCACTCACCTTCTTTCAAACGGCGGCGACCTGCGCACCATTCAGGAGCTTCTCGGCCACTCCGACCTGAAAGCCACACAAGTTTATACAGAAGTGGATAGCGCCCGACTGAAGGATGTGTATGATAAGGCCTTCAGGAGGGCCTGACGGTTGTTCATCTTATAGGCTCAGGGGGAGTTATGGACGCTAATGATCCACAAATTGACCGCTTTCGCGGCTGGTCACTCGCAGCACTTTATGGTGCTCTTGCAGGCTTCTCTGCCCTGCTTGTTTTCGCGACCTACAAGTTAGGCCAGGCTGTGCCTGAGGCCTCCATGCTCGTATGGCTTGTGGTTATTGCGGGCTCTGTAACCACTGGGCTTTCCGCGCGAACCTGCTATCACTTCATTCGCACCCTGCGCGTTGAGAACAGAGCGCCACGGCTGGCCCTTACACCATTTCTGGCCATGGCGATTACACTTCTCGCTGCCAGTAATCTGTTCACAAAAATTTAGGCCTTCCCCCGCAACACACAGGGAAAGGCCTATGATTCTTAGTTGGTGTCTGCCTTAGATATGAATGGGACGACCATGCACAGCAAGGGCAGCTTCTTTCACAGCCTCTGTCTCTGTAGGGTGTGCATGGCAGGTAAGGGCGATATCCTCAGATGATGCGCCAAACTCCATAGCTGTCGCTGCCTGCGCGATCATATTGCCCGCATCCGAGCCGATGATATGCACGCCAAGTACCCGGTCTGTTGCCTTGTCAGCCAGAATTTTCACAAAACCGTCTGTTGACTGGTTAGCCTTCGCCCGGCTGTTGGCTGTGAAGGGGAACTTACCTTTATTGAAGGCAATGCCTTCTTCTTTCAGTTCTTCTTCCGTTTTGCCAACAGAGGCCACTTCAGGGTGGGTATAAACCACACTGGGGATAACGGCATGGTTCACATAACCTGTAAGGCCCGCGATATTCTCGGCACAGGCCATGCCCTCATCTTCCGCCTTGTGGGCCAGCATGGGGCCTTCCACCACATCACCAATAGCCCAAATACCGGGCACATTGGTGGAGAAATCATCCCCGATTTTCACGCGGGAGCGATCATCCATTTCCACGCCAACAGATTCAAGGCCAAGGCCTGTTGTGTAAGGCCTGCGGCCAACAGCCACCAGCACCACATCTGCCTTCACTGTTGTCGCGTCACCGCCTTTTACAGGCTCAAACGTCACATCCACGCCAGATTTGGTTTTCTCAACAGAGGTCACCTTGCTGGAAAGGTTAAGGGTCATACCCTGTTTTTTCAGCATACGGCCAAAGTTTTTGCGCACTTCACCGTCCATCCCCGGCAGCACCTGGTCCATGAACTCTACAACGGTGACTTCAGACCCCAGCCTGCGCCATACTGAGCCAAGCTCAAGCCCAATCACGCCGCCACCAATAACAACCATATGTTTTGGCACCTTCGGCAGGGAAAGCGCACCGGTGGAAGAAACGATTTTTTCTTCGTCAATTTCCACACCAGGCAGGCTCGCCACATCACTACCCGTCGCGATAATGGTGTTTTTAGCCTTCACTGTGCGTGTGCCACCTTCGTTCAGCGCCACCTCGATTGTATCTTTGGCAGTGAGGCGCCCTGCACCTTTGATCCATTCCACCTTGTTCTTCTTGAACAGCATCTCAATGCCACCCGTAAGGCCTGTGACGACCTTGTTTTTGGAGGCAAGCATTTCATCCAGATCAAAGCTGAGGCCTTTCACCTTCAGACCATATTTTTCAAAATCGTGGCCAGCTTCTTCATAAAGGTGGGAAGCGTGCAACAAAGCTTTGGAAGGAATACAGCCCACATTCAGACAGGCGCCACCCAGAGCATCCCTTTTTTCAATGCAGGCTGTTTTCAAGCCGAGCTGCGCCGCACGAATAGCAGCCACATATCCACCGGGGCCTGCCCCAATAATAACAACATCAAATGCATCAGACATAATCTGTCCTTTTCAGTCCCTTACATGAAACAGGCGCTCACGCGCCTGCTTTTTCCATCTTCCACTTGTTACATATCCAGAAGGAGGCGTGTTGGATCCTCCAGCGCTTCTTTTACACGCACCAGGAAGGTCACAGCTTCACGACCATCAATGATCCGGTGATCATAGGAAAGCGCCAAATACATCATCGGACGGATAACCACCTGCCCGTTCACGGCCATTGGCCTCTCCTGAATTTTATGCATCCCGAGAATACCAGACTGAGGCGGGTTCAAAATCGGGCTGGACATCAGCGAACCGAAAATACCACCGTTAGAGATGGTAAAGGTGCCGCCCTGCATATCATCAATGGTTAGCTTGCCATCACGGGCCTTCTTACCATATTGGGCAATGGTCAGCTCTGTTTCCGCGAAGGACATCTCCTGCGCGTCTTTCAGCACAGGCACCACAAGGCCGTTCGGGGCAGAAACCGCCACACCAATATTGGCATAATTGCGATAAACGATTTCATCGCCTTCAATAGAAGCATTCACCGATGGAATTTCTTTCAGAGCCAGACAACAAGCCTGTGTAAAGAAGCTCATGAAACCAAGCTTGATATTATGCTTGCGGGCAAAAAGGTCTTTATATTTTTCCCGAGCCGCCATCACTGCAGTCATATCCACCTCATTATAGGTGGTGAGCATGGCCGCTGTGTTCTGGGCATCTTTCAGGCGCTCAGCAATACGCTTCCTGAGGCGTGTCATTTTCACGCGTTCTTCACGAGGCCCTTTGTCAACAGCTACAGCACCCGCTGCCGGAGCGGAAAGCGTACGTGCAGAGCCTGCCTCAATCGCGGACATCACATCACCTTTGGTGAGCCTGCCATCCTTGCCCGTGCCTGTAATAGACGCGGGATCAAGGTTATACTCATCAACGATGCGACGCACCGCTGGTGACATGGGCATCAGATCACCCGCACTCCCTGAAGAGGCAGGTGCCGGGGCAGGTGCCGGTGCTGCTGCCACCGCTTTGGCGGGCTCTGGGGCCGCTGAAGAAGCAGCCGCTTTTGGTGCCGGGGCTGAAGCTTCCCCTTTGGCTTCGGTATCCACCTTTGCGATAAGCGCTCCGATCTCAACCGTATCACCCTCAGCCGCAACGATCTCCACCAACGCCCCTGCCACAGGGCTAGGCACTTCCATCGCCACCTTGTCTGTTTCCACCTCTACGATTGGCTCATCAACAGCAACCGCATCACCTACATTTTTAAGCCATTTGCCGATGGTACCTTCTGCAACTGACTCACCCATTTGGGGGATTACAATATCTTCAATTGCCACTTTACGTGCTCCTGAATTCTTTAAATAGTTAGTGCCTGGTCAACAAGCATCTGCTGCTCATGGGCATGTCTGCTTGCCAAGCCAGTTGCTGTTGATGCGCTTGCCGCACGACCTGCATAAACAGGGCGCTTAACCGGTAGGTCCATCTCAGCCAGAAGGTCTTCAAGGGGTTCATGGATATAACCCCATGCTCCCATATTCTTGGGCTCTTCCTGGCACCATACAATTGTCTGGGCACTCTTGAACTTCTGCAGCTCCAGACGGATAGATCGGGCCGGGAAAGGATAAAGCTGCTCAACTCGCAGCAAATATGTATCCTTAAGCTTGCGCTTGTCCCGTTCCTCAAGAAGATCGAAATACACCTTGCCTGAGCAAAGCACGATTTTCTTGATCTTGTTCTTGCTATCCAGTTTGAGCGGAGCATCAGGATTCCAATCAGCCGCATCCCAAAGAACACGGTGGAACTGTGAGCTAGGCCCGAAGTCTGAGAGATAAGACACACATTTTTTATGCCGCAGAAGAGACTTTGGTGTGACAATAACCAAAGGCTTCCTGAAGTGGCGGTGCATCTGTCTTCTCAGCACATGGAAATAGTTCGCTGGTGTTGTACAGTTCACCACTTGCCAGTTATCTTCAGCGGAAAGCTGCAAATACCGCTCAAGCCGCGCGGAGGAATGCTCTGGCCCCTGGCCTTCATACCCATGAGGCAGAAGCATCACAAGGCCTGACATCCGTAGCCACTTGGCTTCAGCAGAACAGACAAACTGGTCAATAATGATCTGAGCACCGTTGGCAAAATCACCGAACTGGGCTTCCCACAAGGTTAGCGTGTTCGGATCCGCCATAGAGTAACCATATTCAAAGCCAAGAACGCCAAACTCAGAGAGATGGCTGTCCAGCACTTCGAATTGGGCCTCCGGATTGACATCCTTTAAAGGAATGTACCGATCCTCGGTTTTCTGGTCCACAAACACAGCGTGGCGTTGACTGAAGGTCCCCCGGCCACAATCCTGCCCGGAAAGACGAACATCATAGCCTTCACGCAGCAGCGTCCCAAAAGCCAGGGCCTCGGCTGTTGCCCAGTCAATGCCTCCACTGGGTTCAAACATATTATGCTTGTTTTCCAGAACACGCTTCAGAGTGCGGTGAATATTGAACTTCTCTGGATAATGGGTAATCTGCTCACCCACTTCCCTGAGCATGATTTCAGAGACACCGGTTTCAGCGCGGCGTTTTTCATGGTCTTCATCGGCAAGGCCAAGGCCTTCCCATTTGCCTTCAAACCAATCTGCCTTGTTCACCCGGTAATCATTAGCCGCCTGGAATTCATCTTCCAGATAGCTGATGAACTCATTTTCAAGCCGTTCAAATTCACTAGCAGAAAGCACACCTTCTTTCACCAGACGGTCCGCATAAATCTTCACCACGCTTGGGTGGTTCTTAATCGCTGCATACATCAAAGGCTGGGTGAAGGCCGGTTCGTCAGATTCATTATGACCAAACCGGCGATAACAGATCATATCGATCACAACATCGCGTTTGAAGGTCTGTCTGAACTCTGTTGCCAGTTTGGTGGCAAAAACCACAGCTTCTGGGTCATCCCCGTTCACATGGAAGATAGGCGCCTGCACCATTTTGGCCACATCAGAAGGATATGGGCTGGACCGGGCAAACTGCGGGCTGGTGGTAAAACCAATCTGGTTATTCACAATGAAGTGGACCGTGCCGCCTGTGTTATAACCACGCAGACCAGACATACCGAAACATTCAGCCACAATGCCCTGCCCTGCAAAGGCCGCATCACCGTGCAGCAGCAGAGAGAGTGTTGTATTGCGTTCAGTATCGTTTTTCTGGGTTTGCTTGGCCCGGGTTTTACCAATCACCACCGGGTTAACCGCCTCAAGGTGAGAGGGGTTCGCGTTCAGTGACAGGTGAACCTTATTGCCATCAAACTCACGATCAGCACTGGTGCCCAGGTGATATTTCACATCGCCAGAGCCCTGCACATCATCAGGCTTGAACGAGCCACCACGAAATTCGTTAAAGATAGCGCGGTAAGGCTTTTGCATCACGTTCGCGAGAACGTTGAGGCGGCCCCGGTGCGGCATCCCGATAACGATTTCATCAAGGCCGTACTGACCACCAGTTTTCATGATCGCTTCAAGCGCCGGTACCATGGCCTCGCCACCGTCCAGGCCAAAGCGTTTGGTGCCCGTGTATTTCTTGCCAAGGAAGCGCTCAAACTGCACAGCTTCAATCAACTTGTTCAGAATGGCGATTTTACCACGATCCGTGAACTGGATTTCCTTGTCCCGGCCTTCAATCTTGCGCTGGATCCAGGATTTTTCTTCCGGGTCATTGATGTGCATAAATTCCACACCAATGTTGGAGCAATAGGTCCGTTTCAGGATCGCGATAATTTCCTTTAGCGTCGCGGTATCAAGGCCCAAAACCCCATCCATAAAGATAGGACGATCCAGATCATCTGGGCCAAAGCCATAGGATGCGGGATCAAGTTCAGAATGTGTGGGACGCTCCTCAAGCCCGAGCGGATCGAGGTTCGCCATCAGGTGGCCACGCACACGGTAAGTACGCACCAACATCAGCGCACGGATAGAATCAATGGTGGCTGAGCGAATATGTTCCGCGGAAAGGGTAAAACCTGTCGATTTTTCAGGTTTACCGCCTTCGATGAACATATCAGAGCCATCCAGGCCCTGCGTGAGGTCATCATTTGGTCTGAGGGGCCAATCACTTCTGGCCCAGCTGGGGCCAGTGTTTTGTACGCCTGTTTCCAGACCCTCAAAATAATGACGCCAACCCTCGTCAACAGACCCAGGATTGGCGCTATACTGTTCGTATAGAGATTCAACAAATTGGGGGCTAACGCCCTCCACAGCAGCAATGCTGTCCATATCTGCACCCATGAGCAAACGGCGTGGCAGTTTGGTGCCACGCCCTCCTTTCCAAGGTTTAACCTTTAATGGCTTTCAGAAGCGTGGTTCCAAGAGCCGCCGGACTATCAGACACAACGATACCTGCAGACTGCATGGCCTCGATTTTGTCTTCCGCGCCGCCTTTACCGCCAGAGACGATAGCACCAGCGTGGCCCATGGTACGGCCAGGAGGGGCCGTCCGACCAGCAATGAAACCGGCAACAGGCTTTTTAACCTTGCTTTGCTTCAGGAATTCCGCAGCTTCTTCTTCCGCAGAACCACCAATTTCACCAATCATGATGATGGATTCTGTTTCATCATCACCCAGGAAAAGATCCAGACAATCAATAAAGTTAGTGCCGTTTACCGGGTCACCACCAATACCGATACAAGTACTCTGGCCAAGGCCTGCCGCTGTTGTTTGAGCAACAGCTTCATAGGTGAGCGTACCGGAGCGGGAAACAATACCCACATTACCACGCTTGTGAATGTGGCCAGGCATGATGCCGATTTTACATTCATCCGGGGTGATAATGCCTGGGCAGTTAGGCCCGATCAGGCGTGTGCCGGAATTTTGCAAGGCACGCTTCACGCGCACCATATCCAGCACAGGAATGCCTTCAGTGATACAAACAATCAGCTCGATCTCTGCATCAATGGCTTCCAGAATGGCATCCGCCGCGAAGGGAGGAGGCACATAAATCACAGACGCGTTGGCATCTGTTGCCTCGCGGGCATCCGCCACCGTGTCAAACACTGGCAGATCAAGGTGCTTGGTGCCACCCTTGCCAGGTGTTACGCCACCAACCATTTTGGTGCCGTATGCAATAGCTTGCTCAGAGTGGAAAGTGCCCTGTGCACCCGTAAAACCCTGACAGATAACTTTGGTATCTTTACCAACTAGAACGGACATTACGCGGCCTCCTTCACGGCCTTAACGACCTTCTCTGCGGCATCATTCAAATCATCAGCGGCAATGATAGGCAGACCGGATGACGCCATGATCTGCTTACCAAGATCAACATTGGTGCCTTCAAGGCGAACAACCAGCGGCACGGAAAGAGCCACTTCGCGAGCAGCGGCAACAACACCCTCTGCAATCACGTCACAGCGCATGATACCGCCAAAAATGTTCACCAGAATGCCTTCAACATTGTCATCAGAGAGGATGATTTTGAACGCTTCTGTAACCCGTTCTTTTGTGGCACCGCCACCAACATCAAGGAAGTTAGCTGGCTCAGCGCCCTTCAGCTTAATGATATCCATAGTTGCCATGGCGAGGCCTGCACCGTTCACCATACAACCGATATTGCCATCCAGGCTCACATAGTTAAGCTCATATTTGGAGGCTTCAATCTCTTTGGGGTCTTCTTCTGATTCATCACGAAGCTCACGCACATCGGGATGACGGAAGAGAGCATTACCATCGAAAGACATCTTCGCGTCCAGCACGATCATCTTGTCGTCTTCAGTCAGCACCAGCGGGTTGATCTCCAGCAGGGAGGCATCCAGCTCAGTGAACGCTTTATAAAGAGAGGCCACAACTTTCTGGCATTCCTTCGCCGCTGCGCCTGAAAGCTTCAGACCAAAAGCAACACGGCGACAATGGAAAGACTGAAGCCCTGTCGCCGGGTCAATGGTAATGGTAACGATTTTCTCAGGAGTTGCTTCAGCAACTTCCTCAATATCCATACCGCCTTCTGTGGACGCCATAATGGCAAGCCTGCCAGAAGCACGGTCCAGAAGCATGGAAAGGTAAAATTCGTTTTTAATGGCACAGCCATCTTCAATGTAAACGCGCTTTACTTCCTTGCCCTCTGGGCCGGTTTGGTGTGTCACCAGAGTTTTGCCAACCAGCTCTTTTGCAACTGATTCAACATCATCCAGTGATTTAACCACTTTCACACCGCCCGCTTTACCGCGGCCACCAGCGTGAATTTGCGCCTTGACGACCCAAACCGGGCCGCCAAGTTTTTTCGCTTGATCCACAGCTTCCGCTGCGGTGTAGGCAACGCCACCCTCCAGCACGGGTGCGCCGTACTTTTTCAGAAGGCCTTTTGCCTGATATTCATGGATATTCATTGTGTGACCAACTCCTTAAGTGTCCCTCAAGTATTCGGGTTGATACTTATATATTTAATCGCCTTATGCCAGCGTATTATCAATATTAGTGCATGCTTCCATCAGACCTTTAACAGCGTCAACGGAGTGGTCAAAGCCGCTCTTCTCTTCGCCCTGCAGGTCAATTTCAACAACTTTCTCAATGCCACCTTCACCGATGATCACTGGCACACCAACATACATGTCGGACAGGCCGTATTCACCGCTCAGATATGCTGCTGTTGGCAGCAGACGCTTTTTGTCTTTAAGGTAGCTTTCTGCCATTTCGATAGCGCTTGTTGCTGGCGCATAGAAAGCTGAACCTGTCTTCAGGAGGCCAACGATCTCGGCACCGCCATCACGGGTACGCTGTACGATCTGGTCGATTTTCTCCTGAGTGGACCAACCCATTTTAATCAGGTCAGGCACAGGGATACCAGCAACAGCTGAGTAGCGTGTCAGTGGCACCATTGTGTCACCGTGGCCGCCCAGAACGAAGGCTGTTACGTCTTGAACAGAAACATTAAATTCTTCAGCAAGGAAGTGACGGAAGCGAGCGCCATCCAGTACACCAGCCATACCACATACTTTATTGGTAGGCAGACCAGAGAATTTCTGCAGCGCCCAAACCATCGCGTCCAGCGGGTTTGTGATACAGATAACAAAAGCGTCTGGGGCATATTTACCAATGCCTTCACCAACAGCTTTCATTACTTTCAGGTTGATGCCGAGAAGGTCATCGCGGCTCATGCCTGGCTTACGGGGAACGCCAGCAGTTACGACAACAACATCAGCGCCAGCGATATCCGCATAATCGTTTGCGCCTTTCAGCTTGGCGTTAAAGCCTTCAACCGGGCCGGACTGTGCGAGGTCCAGCGCTTTACCTTGAGGCAGACCCTCAACAATATCAAAAAGAACAACATCACCCATTTCCTTGAGTGCTGCCAGGTGAGCAAGTGTGCCACCGATCTGACCACCGCCAATGAGTGCAATTTTTTTACGTGCCATGAAAATGCTCCAGACGTAGAGTTAAGGCTATAACGAAATGAAAAGCCGTACTAAAAAACTGAGAATATTCAAGGAGGTTCCTAGCGCGTTTACCCCTGAGAGACAAGCCATGAATAGGGGACTATAGGCACCAAACCTTTACGATTTGTTACATTCTAGCGTTTTTCTCACACAGATCCTTCATTTTTTACAAGTCAGCCATGCAAAAAAGGGATGGCAGAGACCATATAAGCGTGCCTCACAACCTAAACGAATCACCCCCTGCCATATTCACGCATGAATGGAGGCAGCCTGATCACAGCATACGGGTAAATAGATTTGGAATGTTGTCCCTTCCCCTACAGTGCTGGATAAGTCTATCGCTCCCTTTAGTGACTGCACAATGCCAGCCACTTCCGTGAGCCCCAACCCCGTGCCCTGCCCCACTTCCTTGGTAGTAAAGAAAGGATCAAATATATTCCTCCGGTGCTTGATCGCAATGCCCTTCCCTGAATCACTCACAGACAACACTGCTAGCTCATCATGCTGCAGGTCATAATATTTGGGCTTGTTGATTTCCCTTCGATTTACGCGCTTCAATGACACTTGCAAGGTACCATTCTGATCATTCATGGCAGCAACAGCATTCGACACCAGATTCAGGAGTAACTGGCTTAATTGCACAGAATTTACAGTAATAGTGCCACAATTCGGCTCGATGTTCACTTTTTGCTCAATGCTGCTTGGCACAATCATTTTAGCCAGTGACCAGGCATCTGATATACCACCACTGATATCCAGCTCCTCAGTCTCAATGGCATTTTGCCGCGAAAAGTGCAGAATCTGCTGGATCATGGTTTTGATCTTCATGCAGGCATCCATTGATTCCTGGATATCTTCGCCCACCTGTTTCAGGTCATCATATGGCTCAATCTCTTCAAGGGCAGCTTCAAGATTCAGGAAAATAGGAAACAACAGGTTATTCACATCATGAGCAACACCACCGGCAAGCCGCCCCAAGGCCTCTATTTTCTGGGTTTGCACCAGCCTGTTTTCCGTTTCCAGCCTGGCAGTCACGTCACGCACCACAAAGGCCAGGGAAATGTCTGATACATGAGCATCCAGCATGGGAAAAACCACCACATCCGCTTTAAAATGTTTTTTTCTGCAATTGGTTAGCCCTACGATATCGTTCCACTTCCCTTTAGAAAGCACAGCTTCGCGTATATCGGCGGGCCCCACACCATGAGGAAACGCCACATCAAATATTTTAGTGATATCCTCACCAATAACCTTTTCATGACGAATAGCAGCCATGAGGGAAATAGCAGCATTGCACTCCGTAATACGGAAGTCCTTATCCGTAACCACAATACCATCATGCATCTGGCTGATAATTTCAGCCTGACGCCACAACCGCCCCTCGATAACCAGTCTCTCGCTTATATCCCGGCAGTTGGCAATATAGACAATCTCTCCACCACTGAGCTCCGCCCGGCCTACAGCCATTTCTAGTGGAACTTTCTTGCCAGATTTTTTCAGCCCGGAGAGAGTGAAGGGAGGTATGTTATCAATACCCCCAACCAGTTGGTCATGAATATATTGAAGGATGCCAGAGTTAAGCGCATTTCTCTCCAACAAACAGGAAACATTAGCGCCGTCCAATTCACCGGCCTCATACCCAAAAATTTCAGTTAATGCTTTGTTTGCAAGGATTATTTTACCGTCATGAGCAAAGGCAACAATACCGTCTGCCGCATAATGGGTGACTGCGCTCAGAAACTCATGATATTTTTGGGTCGCACTAAAGGCCATTTATCTTCCCCAATATTAGCGTCTGCCCCCTCATGCGCCTGAATGCGCTTTTATACCTAACAAATGCAGTATAGCGCCCCCATCTTTACGATTAGTAAAGACCTTTGCCGGATAAATAGAATAGATGGCCTGAAGGTTTGCACCCAATAGGCAAATACCGAGCAGCAACCCAATAGGAG
>JBNKGK010000001.1:0-29618 GCA_050289785.1 Kordiimonas sp. | reverse complement strand
TGTAAAGTACATAGTTTTAAATTCGATCATGCCTTCTACACATCTTTAATGAAGTCATTAAAAAGAAATTTATCTCACTGAACTCTATTTCAAACAAAAGACCACAATCCTATATATATTATGAATCAGAATAAGGGCATCTTCCTTGGTGTAGATATCATTGGTAACAGCACAGATATCATAAACATCGCGAAACTTTCTACACAGGGCTTCCATCAAAGCCGTTTTTCCAGAGCCAACAGGCCCACCAATACCAACCCGCAAGGGGCCATGAACAGATTGTGTCATGAGCGAAATAACCTCGTATATTGTGTTTCATGAAGCATGGAGCCGATATCAGAAAGAACCGTCGCTCCACCAAGTTGGGATAGATCAGCATTCAGGCCAATTGTTGTCGCTTCCGTCACAACTGGTTCAAGCTGAACAATAGCCTTCTGGCCATCGGTGTGGCCAAGCGGGATCAGCCGAACACCAGCTGAAACCAGATTGGCCATAAAGGCATGTAAATAGGCATGAAGCCCCAAAGCCACCTCGATGTCATGATCTGCCACTGCAGCAGCAACCGCCACAGGGTAAGCCACTTGACGCGTATCATCCCCGGCCAGTTCAGCTATCATGCGGCCAGACCAGGCCGCATGGGTGATCCGGCAAAAAGCTGTGCCTTGGGCTAATGTCTCCAGACGCCGCTCACTGCTCGGCACAAACGCTTCAGCCAGCTCTGCTATATCCCACAGGTGATCAGTATCACCCGTGCGGGCAGCCCAATAAGCCGCGTGAAAGATGATGGCATCATTGCGCCCACCACCCAAAGTAAGCAGCTGGCCAATCCAACCCACCATGGTTTCCCTATCTACGGCATCACCAGATTCCACAGCCCATTCCAACCCATGGGAATAGCTAAATGCCCCCACGGGGTAAGACGGCGACAGCCAGCTCAATAGCCGATAGAAAGAAGCCGCAGTATCCTGGCTGATATCACTCGGCATGGGAATGGCCATGCCCGTGGCTATGCCCATGGCTGTGTCCCCCTTTATGCTCACCATAAGCCCCACCCTCTGGATAGAAAGGCCTGTCCAGGTGCCTGACATCAGCGCCAAGGTCTATCACCATCTGCTCGATCACATGGTCTATGCGGATATAGAGAACCCCTTCACCAACCTCGACAGGCAAATGCCTGTTCCCCAGATGATAGGCAATACGCGCCAGATGCGTTGGGTTTGCGCAAGTGATTTTTAACAAGGCTTCCGGCGCGGCACGAACCTCCACCATATCGCCGTTTTCCAGAACCAGGCCATCCCCTTCCACCAGTGTAGGGGCTTTAGCCAGGTCGAGAAGAAACTTGAAGCCAGAAAGACATTCCAATGTCATGCGGCGACGACGGCGACCATCATAATCCAGCATCACCTGCTCTTTGGCTGGCTGCGGCCACTCACCGGCTTTCACATAGCTGTTTGCACGTAACATAAATATCCTCAGAACAGGAAGTATCGTTGAGCCATAGGCAGAACATCTGCAGGCTCACAGGTGATCAGCTCACCGTTTACCCGCACTTCATAGGTTTCCGGGTTCACCTCTATATGAGGCTGAAAACTATTATGAACCATCGATGCCTTGGAAACAGAACGTGTGCCCTGCACAGCGAGCAGCTCTTTATCTACGCCCAACTGCTGACGCAGGCCGTTATCAAGAGCCGCCTGAGACACAAAGGTTACACTGGACTTCACAAGAGCTTTACCCAGCCCGCCAAACATCGGCCGGTAATGCACGGGCTGCGGCGTGGGGATAGAGGCATTCGGATCACCCATCGGGGCAGCCACAATGCTACCACCAAGCAGGATCAGATCAGGTTTCACACCAAAAAAGGCAGGATCCCACAGGCAAAGGTCTGCCCGTTTGCCAACTTCCACTGAGCCCACCTCGCGAGCCAAACCATGCGCCAGTGCCGGATTAATCGTATATTTGGCAATATAGCGTTTCACACGGGCATTATCATTTTCCCCCGTTTCCTCACTCAGACGGCCCCGCTGTTTTTTCATTTTGTCGGCCGTCTGCCAGGTACGGATCAGTACTTCGCCAACACGCCCCATTGCCTGACTGTCTGATGAGATAATAGAAAAAGCCCCCATGTCATGCAGAATATCTTCCGCCGCAATGGTTTCGCGGCGAATGCGACTCTCGGCAAAGGCCACATCTTCAGCGATGGAAGGATCAAGGTGATGGCACACCATCAACATATCCAGATGCTCATCAACTGTGTTCACCGTGAAGGGCCGTGTGGGGTTGGTAGAGGAAGGGATCACATTCGCCTGACCACATACTTTGATAATATCTGGCGCATGCCCGCCGCCAGCGCCTTCGGTGTGGTAGGCATGGATGGTGCGCCCTTTAAACGCAGCAACCGTGTTTTCCACAAAGCCACTTTCATTCAGAGTGTCTGTGTGGATCATCACCTGCACATCCATTTCATCCGCCACGGAAAGGCAGCAATCAATGGCCGCAGGTGTTGTACCCCAGTCCTCATGCAATTTAAGGGCGGATGCACCGCCCAGTATCTGCTCGGTGATGCCCGCAGGCAGAGAAGCATTTCCTTTACCGGCAAAAGCCAGGTTCATCGGCAGGCCATCTGCCGCCTGGATCATCCGCCCCAAATGCCATGGCCCTGGCGTACAGGTGGTCGCATTTGTGCCGGTGGCTGGTCCCGTGCCACCGCCCAGCATGGTTGTGATGCCAGACATCAACGCTTCTTCAATCAGCTGTGGGCAGATGAAATGCACATGCACATCCAGCGCCCCGGTCGTAATAATTTTACCCTCAGCGGCAATGGCTTCAGTACCGGGGCCAATGATGATATCGACACCCGGCTGAACATCCGGGTTACCGGCTTTACCAATGGCTACAATCCGGCCATCCTTCAGGCCAATATCTGCCTTGACGATACCCCAATGATCGATAATCAGGGCATTTGTGATCACGGTATCCACAGCCCCTTCAGCCCGGCTAAGCTGGGATTGCCCCATACCATCCCGAATAACCTTACCGCCGCCGAATTTTACCTCTTCCCCATAGGTGGTGAAATCCTTTTCAACCTCGATGATCAGGTCAGTATCCGCCAACCGAACCTTGTCATGGGTGGTAGGTCCAAACATATCGGCATAAAGCGCACGTGAAATCTTGCTGGGCATTGGTATATCCTATAATTTTCCCATGATCTTCTGATTGAAGCCATACACTGTTCTGGCCCCGCTATAGGGCACCAGCGTGACATCCCGTTCCTGCCCCGGCTCAAAGCGACATGCCGTGCCTGCGGGAATGTCCAGCCGCATCCCTCTGGCCTTTTCCCTGTCAAACGAAAGGCCTTCATTCACTTCATAAAAATGATAGTGAGAGCCAACCTGAACAGGCCTGTCCCCAGTATTAGCCACTGTAAGGGGGACAGTTTCAGCGCCTTCGTTCAGCTCAATTTCCCCATCAGCGGGAAAGACTTCTCCAGGAATCATGCTGATCCGCTCCTATAATTTATCATTGTCCTGAAGGCGGCGAACAACGGCATAAACGGTCAAGAGCGCAGCAATTGCAGCCCCCACAACACCCGCCTGAAAAAGCGCATGGCCGCCATCTGCTGCGCCCGTATGCTCATGACCGGGGTGGACCATAACCGGCATCGTTGCGGCCAAAACAAGACTGGCTACTGAAACTGTTTTTCTAAAATATCTGGTCATTATAAAACTCCTTAACGAATAGGGTGGTGAACCGTGACAAGCTTCACACCATCTGGAAAAGTGGCTTCCACCTGTACGTCATGAATCATTTCGGGGATGCCTTCCATTACCTGCTCTCTGGTAATAACATGTGCTCCGGCTTCCATAAGGTCAGCCACAGTGCGGCCATCACGGGCCCCTTCCATCACAAAATCTGATATCAGGGCAATAGCTTCCGGGTGATTTAGTTTTACGCCCCGCTCCAGCCTTCTGCGGGCCACCATTGCTGCCATGGAAAGCAGCAGCTTATCTTTTTCTCTTGGTGTGAGGTTCAAAATGGATCTCCTGAACTAAACATGGTCACAGCGTCCAGACACGAGGCATCGCCTCTTTCCTGAAGCCTGATAAAATAGGTAATAAAGCCTTGGTTAATATCGCACCTGTTGGCGCAACCACGCGCGCAGAGAGGATACCATCCCACGCACTGGCACCTGCTATAAACTGATCTGAGCCAAACAGGCTGCGCATTTCTTCCAGCCGCTGTTCCGCATCTGGCGCCACATAAATAATGCTTGCCGTCGCTTTATGGCCTGCCAACACTGCCTTTGAAGCTAACTGTTCATTCACGGACCCTGTTATTCGAAGTGTATCGGCATAAACAAGTTTGCCACCCCGACGAATACGCCAGCCGTCTTCTACCCAGCCAGAAAAAACCTCTTCAGCCATTGCCGTTCGGCCAAAAATAATACCCTCCACAGCAAGCAATGTTGCACTCTCGGCCATATCAACCTGCGTCATGCGACGAAAACGACCTTCATTGAACAGGATGGTGGGCTGAGGCACCCAGTCAAGCCTTGCCTGATCCGCCAGTACAACACGACCATTCACCTCTGCTTCCCCAAAACGAGACTGATAGATACGTTCACAGGCTTGGCCGGTTATCAAGCCATAGGCATTCTCTTCGGCAGTCACACTGATGTTGATGATATCGCCGTCAGTCAGGCCACCAGATGTGTTAATAATCACCGCTTCTGGCGGTACACCTGCTGTCACCCTGGGGAAGCGAACACGCATAGCCCCCTGCTGATATGCTTCCTGATGACGGGTTACGCCATCCCGTGCCACATATGTAACACGAAGCTCTCCTCTGGCTCTGGGAAGTGTGGGAACCGGCTCAGACGGTGAGATGGCTGCGTACATCGTTGCTTAATGCCTCCTTGTCTCCTGAGGCCACAACGCGCCCCCGGTCCAGTACGACGAAATAGTCTGCCAGCTCTTGCGCAAAGTCAAAATATTGTTCAACTAAAACGATCGCCATTGTGCCTTTATCTCTGAGGTAACAGATGGCCCTGCCGATATCTTTAATGATCGAAGGCTGAATACCCTCAGTTGGCTCATCCAGAAGGAGGAGTTCAGGGCGCGTCACCATTGCCCGGCCAATTGCCAGCTGTTGTTGTTGGCCACCGGATAAATCCCCACCCCGCCGTGACAGCATTTTTTTCAGCACGGGAAACAGCTCAAACACTTCGTCTGGAATGCTGCGTTCTGGCCTTTTAAGCGGGGCATACCCGGCTTCCAGGTTTTCTTTCACTGTTAATTGGGAGAAAATCTCTCGCCCCTGTGGCACATAAGCGATGCGCTTGCGAGCGCGGTCAACCGGTGAAAGGCCGGAAATATCCGCTCCTTGCCAGGCAATATTCCCGTTACTGATGGCATGCTGGCCCACAATGGCCCTGAGAAGGCTGGTTTTGCCCACGCCGTTGCGGCCCAAAACGCATGTTACCTTGCCGGGTTCGGCATTCATTGTCACATCCCACAGCGCCTGAGCAGCACCATAATGAAGAGAAATATTATTAACCTGCAACATGATGCTTACCGCCCTAAATATACTTCAATAACACGTTCATCATTGCTGACATGATCCAGCGACCCTTCTGCAAGCACTGAGCCTTCATGCAGCACTGTTACCTTCACATCGAGATCGCGCACAAAATCCATGTCATGTTCCACCACGACAACCGAACGGGTCTGGTTAATCTCGCGCAGCAGGCGCGCTGTTTCAGCTGTTTCGGCGTCTGTCATGCCAGCTGCCGGTTCATCAACCAGCAGCACCTGAGGGTCTTGCGCAAGCAGCATCCCGATTTCCAGCCATTGCTTCTGACCATGAGATAAATAAGCTGCCAACCTGTCATGTTGATCCGCCAGACGAATGATCTCGAGTATTTCTTCAATTCTAGACGTTTGGACTGCTGTTTCCCGAGCAAAAAGTGTATAGAATGGGCCACGATCCGCCTTCAGGGCCAGCACAATATTATCCCTGACCGTATGGCTTTCAAAAACGGTAGGTTTTTGAAACTTGCGGCCGATTCCCAGATTGGCAATATAAGCTTCATCCAGTTTGGTGAGATCATGCAGGCCATCAAAGCGCACTTCCCCATGCTGGGGCCGGGTTTTGCCCGTGATCACATCCATCATGGTAGTTTTACCCGCACCGTTAGGGCCAATAACCGCCCTCATCTCCCCTTTCGTGATGTAGAAAGAGAGTGAGTTAAGTGCCTTGAAACCATCAAAACTGACCGTGACATCATTCACGTAGAGGAGAGGTTCATGGGTTTGTATGGTCATCCTGTCTTCCTCTCTGTCTGTTTAACTGTGGCTTCAGCTGTTTCAGCACTTTTTGTTTTTGCAAACCGTGCCTTTAGGTCAGGCAGATACTGCACCAATGTGCCGACAATACCTTTGGGTAATAACAGGGTTACAAGAATGAAAACCGCCCCCAAGGCAAAAAGCCACAGCTCCGGCAGGGCACCGGTGAACCAGGTTTTAAACCCGTTCACTGTGACAGCCCCGACAATGGCACCTAATAGCGTGCCTCGCCCGCCAACAGCCACCCAGATAACAGCTTCGATAGAATTGGCTGGCGAAAATTCGCTCGGGTTAATGATGCCTACCTGCGGCACATACAAGGCCCCTGCCGCACCTGCCATACAGGCAGATAAAGTCCAGACAAACAGCTTGTACCATTCAACACGGTACCCGATGAAGCGGGTTCTGCTTTCCGCATCACGTATACCAACAAGCACCTTGCCCAGCTTTGAATTCACAACCTTGGTACAGATATAAAAGCTAAGGCAAAGAAGGCTTGCGCTCGCAATGAACAAACCACAGCGCGTAGAATCTGACTGCACGTCAAAACCAAGGATATCTTTAAAATCTGTCAGGCCGTTATTGCCGCCAAAACCAAATTCATTCCGGAAGAAGGCCAGAAGCAAGGCATAGGTCAGCGCCTGGGTGATAATGGAAAGATAAACTCCTGTTACACGTGATCTGAACGCCAGCCAGCCAAACACAAAAGCCAGAAGGCCAGGCACAGCCAACACCATCAAAGCCGCAAACCAGAATTGATCAAAACCGAGCCAATACCAGGGCAGTCTCTCCCAGTTCAGGAACACCATAAAATCAGGCAAAAGAGGATTACCGTATATCCCCCTGTCCCCAATCATACGCATGAGATACATGCCCATAGCATAACCACCGAGGGCAAAAAAAGCACTATGCCCCAACGATAGAATACCACAAAAGCCCCACACCAAATCAATCGACAGCGCCAGTGTGGCGTAACAAAGATATTTGCCAACCAGTGTCACCATATAGGTGGACAGATGAAGCGGTGACTCTGCCGGAATAACCAGATTAAAAAACAACACCAGCGTACACACAACGGCCAGGGATATTACAAGGCCTGTTGACCAACGCCTGACTGTTACCGGACTTAGACTAGCGGAGATCATGCTTCTACCCCCCTTCCCTTCAGGGCAAACAGACCTCTGGGCCGCCGCTGGATAAACAGAATGATGAACACAAGGATCAGGATTTTACCAAGCACCGCACCAGCATAGGGTTCCAGAAACTTGTTGGCGATACCAAGCGTAAAGCCACCCACCAAGGTACCCCACAAACTGCTGGCCCCACCAAAGACAACAACCATAAAGCTGTCGATGATATAGGATTGGCCAAGGTTGGGGCTGACATTATCAATTTGGGAGAGGGCAACACCAGCGATGCCAGCAATGCCCGAGCCTAAACCAAAAGTGAGCATATCTATCAATTCTGTACGGATACCCATGGAAGCCGCCATCGGCCGGTTCTGGGTTACGGCCCGCGTTTGCAGGCCAAAGAAAGTACGTTTCATCAGCAGCATCAGAAGGGTAAAGACAACAAGTGCAAAAATAATGATCGTCAGGCGATTGTAGGTGATGCTCATATGCCCCAGCTCAAAAGCGCCCGACATCCAGGAGGGGCTGATCACCTGCTTGTTTGTGGGGCCAAAGATGGTTCTCACTGTCTGCTGTAAAATGAGAGAAACACCCCATGTTGCCAGCAGGGTTTCAAGCGGGCGCCCGTAAAGAAAACGGATCACACTGCGCTCTATGCCGACCCCCACAGCCCCGGACACCAGAAAGGCCGCCGGCACCGCAATCACCAGAGACCATTCCATCAACCCCGGCGCACTTACGGCAATAATCTGTTGCACCATATAAGTGGTGTAAGCACCTAACATCACCATTTCACCGTGCGCCATGTTAATAACACCCATCACACCAAAGGTGATAGCGAGACCCGTTGCTGCCAGCAGCAAAACAGAGCCCAAAGACATGCCATACCAGGCATTCTGGATACCGCTCCAGACAGCGAGTGTTTTATCTATACTGGTCACAGCCCGCGTTGCGGCATCGGCCACTTGTTTATTCTCGCTATTCATCTGACGGGAGAGAAAGCCCCTGGCAATCTGATCTCCCCTGTCGCGTAGAATTTGAATAGACGCTAAAAGCTCTTCTTCAGGTGCGGCACCTGCACTTAAAATAATTGCGGCCTTTGCCTGCGCCAGAACCGCAGCAATCTCTTCATTCTCTTCGACTGCAAGAACTGACTCGACAAGCAACAAACTGTCTGCACTTGCCGCACGAAACGCTGCTTCCGCAGCCTCAAGCCGTTTATCTTCATCAGGTGAACTGAGCGCCATTCTCGCCAGCGCATCTTCGATACGGCCTCGCAATAGATTATTCACCCGGATTTTCTGGACTGCGCTTTTGTTTACGACGCCACCCATATCCCCTGTGACGGGGTTTATAAGCTTCAAACCTTCAGGCGCAGATACCCCGACAACAACAGACCCATCTGCATGCACATAAAGGCGGCCCTCCTGCAAAGCAGTTAAAACAGATGCCACATAAGGTGCATCCGAGCCCGCAAGTTGATCCACAATTTTTGCTTTTTCACGAAAGTTGGCCTCTGCCAGCTGCCCAACCAGATTGGTGGCCTCTTCATCAGCCATCCCTGATCTTGCAAAAACTACCAGGATCAGGCCAAGCACCACAACTTTCATGAGGATATGGGGAAGTCCTCGTAACATCTGTTTGCCCTTTGCACACATCACTTTGAGAAGAAGGCTGAAGGAGCAAGCCAGCGCACAGTATAACACCAGCTTGCTCCTCTCCTGTTAGGTCACGCCGTCTGCTTAGGAGCCGCCACCACAGGTACCTGTTTTTGTATTGAAGTTGCCGCACGATAAGGGGGCACGCCAATCAGAGATCAGACTTTTGGAATCTGGCAGGAAGTCTGACCAGGCATCGCCAGGCACAAGACCTGGAGTTTCCCACACAATTTCAAACTGGCCATTGGCCTGCACTTCACCAATAAGCACTGGTTTTGTGATATGGTGGTTTGGCATCATGGCAGAATAACCACCAGACAGGTTTGGCACAGAAACACCTACCAGTGAATCAATCACAGCGTCCGGATCAGTCGTACCCGCCTTTTTCGCAGCCTCAAGCCACATATTGAAACCAATATAATGTGCTTCCATCGGGTCATTCGTTACACGCTTTTCATTCTTCACATAAGCCTGCCATGTATCAATGAACTTGGCATTGGCTTTGCCTTCAACAGACATGAAATAGTTCCATGCTGCCATGTGGCCCACCAGTGGCCCGGTATCGATACCAGCCAGTTCTTCTTCCCCAACAGAGAAGGCAACAACCGGAATATCTGTTGCGCTGATTCCCTGGTTTGCCAGCTCTTTATAGAAAGGTACGTTCGCATCCCCGTTAACGGTGGACACCACAGCCGTTGCCTTGCCAGAAGAACCAAATTTCTTGATTTCAGAAACAATCGTCTGCCAATCAGAATGACCAAAAGGTGTGTAATTGATCATGATGTCATCACTGGCGACACCTTTGTCTTTAAGATATGTCTCCAGGATCTTGTTTGTTGTGCGTGGATACACATAATCGGTACCTGCCAGCACCCAGCGTTCGATGCCATATTCCTTCATCAGATAATCAACAGCAGGAATGGCCTGCTGGTTAGGCGCGGCACCCGTATAGAAAACATTGCGCTGGCTTTCTTCCCCTTCGTACTGAACGGGATAGAAAAGAATGCTGTTCAGCTCTTCAAAAACTGGCAGTACAGATTTACGGGATACAGATGTCCAGCAACCGAACACCACATCAACACCGGAAACCTCGATCAGCTCACGGGCTTTTTCTGCAAACAGTGGCCAGTCGGATGCCGGGTCAACAACCACAGCTTCCAGCTTCTTGCCAAGCAGACCACCTTTTTTGTTCTGCTCATCAATCAGCATCAGCATCGCATCTTTCAGTGTGGTTTCACTGATAGCCATGGTACCGGAAAGAGAGTGCAGAATACCGACTTTAATAGTGTCTTCTGCGCTGGCAGAAGAGAAAGCAGCCATGGTCATGGCACCTGCAAGCGCTGTTGTTGTGATCAAATTTTTCAGACGAAGGTTTTTCATCATAAGCTCCCTGACAAAAGGGTTAAAAATAAGGGGGTCGTCAGGGCCGCATAACAGAGTGAAGGAAGGACAAATCACCCGCTATGTGGCCCGTCTATTTCTACAGTTGCAATTGCAGGCCGAGGACAAACTGCCCCGTTGAACCAGCACCCTCGATATCGACAAGACGGTAATGCAGAGCGACACGAGCATTATGGCCGCTGATGATATAGTTGATGCCACCTTCCCATACTTCTGAGTCAGCCACACCGTCATCACGGTTCATATTCTCATAACGGATGACTGGCTGGATTTGGCCAATACCAACAGTTTGTGGCAACAGATAGCTTGCAAGAGCAAAGAAACCCTGACCAGACATCAACGGAGTGATACCCCCATCTGTGTCATAATCATAGTAAGCCCCTTCAAGAGTGGCCACGCCGCCGCCAGAGAGCTTTTTCTGCATCAGGGCATCAATATTCCAGGCAAAATAATCACCCGGTGCCAGCGCTGTGCCTGTAGCGTCTTCCTGATACATGGCCGTCAGACCAAGAGCGAGAACATCTTTGGAACCATAGTAATCGCTGGAGTTATAATAGCCGGGCTCTGGATCCCAGAAGTTATAAACAACACGACCAGAATAGAGGAAAGAGTCGCCATCGTTGGCACCGGTGTTACAGCCTGTGCTTTCCTGACAGCCTTCAAAAGCCCCGATCTGATACTTGAACTGACCACCGGCAGTTTGCCCCCAAATGGCAATACCATTATCGCGGCCTGCAAATTTGGCGGGGTAACCCTGAACAGAAGGAAAATCATAAATACCAAGATAGTAAGGGCCATCCAGGTTAGCACGGTCACTTGGCGGCAGGAAACGGCCTGCCCAAACATTAAATGTTTCAGAAAATGAAAGTTTGGCAACCGCATCCAAAACATGCAGGTCGTCAGAACCATCAAGCTCAGTATTAAATTCAAAAGAAATATTTTCGTGGATTTGACCATTCACATACAGGCGCGCGCTTTCCAGGTCTGCATCAACACCGTTGCTACCATCTGGTGCGCCATCTTCAGTCAGGCGGATTGCTGTGCGCATTCCGCCACCCAGGCTTACCCACTGGTTTTCACCAAACTCTACTTTGGCACCTGCATTGGCAGGCGCTGCTGCCAACATTGTTGAACCCAACAAAGCAGCCCCCAACAGAGCCGTGCGCATCCTCATATCCTGTTTCATATCAGAGACTCCTGATTTTTATCGGGTTTTAGAGACCCGTTGTTACAGCCTCGGGCACCATGCCGCTCAAGTCACCAAGCAGACACCGCCCTTTTGCCGCAAGGAGCAACGCTCCTCATCAGCGTATAATGCCGCCAGATGCACCGGTCGGTTTGAGACTGCAGAAGTTCAGAGGTAGAAAGTGTTATTGGGGAGGTAAGAAACTGGTCATACACAGATGATGCACTATTCAAACACTATTACTTTCTGCCCTAATCCTACTAAATTACAGTTCAAATGCGACGAGGCATTGCATCAAGCCCCCTTACGCTGGCACTGCCTCATGGTCTTCTCAATACGTATATTGACGTATAGCCCTACGCATTCTGGTAAGAGTAAGCTGAACAGTGTAAGCCGGAGTGGTTGTATATATTTCGGTAAGTATAAGGATTTGTCTGGTAAATGCTGACACCACAAAAGATTGACCGCACCCGACGCAGCTATAATAAGTGGGTCGCCAATCAGACACTGGAAGATTATGCCCTGCGCTTCACCGCTAATGAAGCCCGCAGATGGTCATCCTTCAGGGTAACCAACACAGCGTTTGGCGCTATTTCCTTCCTCGCTCTTGAAGCCATTGGGGGCGCTATCACACTGAACTATGGCTTCACCAATGCGGTCCTTGCGATCTTTATTGTCGGTTTCATTCTACTGATCACAGGCTTTCCTATTGCCTATTATGCTGCAAAATATGGTGTGGATATTGACCTGCTAACCAGGGGAGCCGGATTCGGCTATCTGGGCTCCACAATCACATCCCTTATTTATGCATCCTTCACCTTCATTCTGTTTGCCATTGAAGCCGCTATCATGTCTCTGGCAATCGATATGTGCTTTGGCATTCCTTTGCCTATTGGTTATCTTATCAGCGCTCTTGTGGTCATCCCTCTTGTCACTCACGGAATAACGCTGATCAGCCGTTTTCAGCTGTGGACACAGCCTATCTGGATCATCCTCAATATCCTGCCCTTCATCTTCATCGCAGCAAAAGATGTATTTTCAGTGACAGACTGGACCCTGTATACCGGAAAATATGGCGCAGCCGATGGCTCATTTGATATTCTGCTTTTAGGGTCTGCTTCCGCTGTGATTTTTGCGCTGATGGCGCAAATCGGTGAACAGGTTGATTATCTGCGCTTCCTGCCACGTCAGCAAAAAGGGCATATGGTGCGCTGGTGGGCAGCACTGATTGCCGGTGGCCCTGGCTGGATTTTGCCTGGTGTTGTCAAAATGCTGCTTGGATCATTTCTGGCTGTTTTTGTACTGAGCCTCGGAGTTCCCTTTGAGAATGCGGCTGAACCCAGCCAGATGTATCTGGCCGCCTTTTCCGAAATGGTTTCCTCGCCGGGCGTTGCGCTAGGCCTGACCGGAATTTTTGTGATTGTCTCACAACTGAAAATTAATGTGACAAACGCTTATGCGGGTTCTATCGCCTGGTCAAATTTCTTTTCCCGCTTAACGCACAGTCACCCCGGCCGCGTTGTATGGGTGGTTTTCAATGTTTCCATTTCCCTGATCCTGATGGAAATTGGTATCTTTGAAGCGCTGGAACATACACTGGGCCTGTTTGCCAACATTTCTGTGGCCTGGCTTGGCACTATTATCGCTGATCTTGTGATTAACAAACCACTGAAGCTTAGCCCGCCTCATATAGAGTTCAAACGCGCACATCTTTATGACATCAACCCTGTTGGTGTGGGGTCCATGCTGATTGCCTCCACCCTGTCGCTTATCGCCCATAGTGGTTTCTTTGGGGAACTGGCCAAAGCACTGGCCCCATTTATCGCACTCAACACCGCCCTGATTGCTGCTCCCATTCTGGCCTTTATCACCAAGGGAAAATACTATATCGCCCGTGCGCCGGATACTGCTACTGCCGTCCGCCAGCCCACGCGCTGTTGTATCTGCGAGCATACATTTGAGGCCGAAGACATGGCCTATTGCCCTATTTATTCTGGCCCTATCTGTTCCCTTTGCTGTTCCCTGGATGCACGCTGTAATGATGGCTGTAAAAGCAATGCCCGCTTTTCTGATCAACTTCTTCAGCTGGCGTCCTCCATCTTGCCACCGGTTATTCTGGCCCGCATTAACACAAGGCTAGGCCAATATATTGGCCTCATGCTGCTGGTTTGTGGAGCGGCGGGTATTGTTTTGGGACTTATTTACCTGCAGGCAACACTGGACGCGGGCTTGCCCAGTTATGCGGTATCCCAAACTGTTTGGGCGGTCTTCTTTGTTATTGTCATTGCCGCAGGCGTCACATGCTGGTTATTCATTCTGGCCCATGAAAGCAGGCGGGCCGCACAGGAAGAATCACAGCGGCAAACAAACCTGCTGATGCGAGAAATTCGCGCCCACAAAAGAACAGATGCCGCCTTGCAGGAAGCCAAAGAAAATGCCGAAGCCGCCAGCAATGCTAAAAGCCGTTATATGGCAGGTATCAGCCATGAACTGCGCACCCCTTTAAACAGTATATTGGGGTATGCCCAAATTCTGGAAAATGATCCCAAGTTCCCGTCCCATCGCAGGCATGCGCTCAGGGTCATCCGACGCAGTGGCGAACATCTGGCCGATCTGATTGAAGGCTTGCTGGATATATCCAAAATTGAAGCTGGCCGACTGGATCTGATCTATGAAGAATTTAACTTCGCCGAATTTCTCGAAGAAATTGTCGATATGTTTCAGCTTCAGGCCCAATCCAAAGGCATCACCTTCAACTTTGAAAGGCCTGACGTACTGCCCGAAGTGGTGAGAAGTGATAAAAAGCGGGTGCGGCAAATTCTCATTAATCTGCTTTCCAACGCACTCAACTATACAGAAAAAGGCCATGTCACCTTTGTGGTGAAATACAGGCTGCAGGTGGCCAAATTCAGTGTGTCTGATTCCGGAATCGGGATCAAAAAAGAAGATGTCGACCGCATCTTCTTGCCATTTGAACAAATTCGAGCGGCGAATTCATCCTCTCAGCACGGCACAGGGCTTGGACTAACAATTACAAAATTACTGGTGGAAATTTTGGGTGGTGAACTGCTTGTCGATAGTGAATTTGGGAAAGGCACAACCTTTCAGGCAAGTGTCATGCTTTCTCCCGTACGTCAGCCGATGCCCGTGCAAAAACCGAAGCAGGTTAAAGGATATAAGGGTAAAAGGATTTCCGTTGTCGCCGTAGATGATGACCCGAACCACCGTGATCTGCTTCATGAAGTGCTTGAGCCTATCGGCTTCCATGTTGTTTCAGCAGAAAACAGCACTGACGGCCTGGAAGCTGCAAAAAAATGTAATCCTGATATCTTTTTGCTGGATATCTCTCTACCAGATATCAGCGGCTGGGAACTGGCAGAAACATTACGTCAGTCTTGCCATGATCAAACCCCTATTATCATGATCTCGGCACTTGGCGGCGGCAAACAGGATGGTGATCTGGAATCACGCCATCATGATGCCCTCCTTGCCAAGCCAATCAAGATACCGGAGCTACTGGACCAGATTGGCAAAATGCTCAAGCTTCAGTGGCAGTATGACAGTTCCTCTGTGATGCCAGAGGTTGACCATGAAATGCTCAGCAAGGCCGGAGCAGGTTTTGCCATGGATGACCTGCGGGAATTGCGGGAAAAAGGGCGTATCGGTCATATCCATGGCATCCTGAACCTGCTGGATGATATTGAAGAACAGACACCCGAGCTGGCTCCCCCCGTGGCGGCCTTGCGCCTCGCTGCTGATAATCTTGACCTTGATCTTTTTGATTCCCTGCTGGACAGCCTGGAAGGAAAGCAACATGACATCACCGAGTAAACGGGATATTGCCCTGGTGGTTGATGACTCACCAGAGACGTTGAGAATGCTGACTGATGCGCTAGAGGATGCAGGCATTACCGTACTCATCGCGCGTGACGGGGAAAAGGCAATTGATCTGGTCGGCCGTGTTATCCCTGATGTGATCCTGATGGACGCCGTGATGCCTGGTTTGGATGGTTTTGAAACAACAAAGCAGTTGCGTAAAAACCAGCAACTGCAGCATGTTCCTGTGATTTTTATGACCGGCCTGTCGGAGACCGAGCATATTGTGAAGGGCCTGCAGGCAGGTGGGGTGGATTATGTGACCAAACCTATTTTCCCAGATGAACTGATTGCCCGCATAGTCGTACATCTCGCAAATGCGCGACTGGCCATGAGCGCAAGAGCCGCACTTGATATCAGCGGCCAGTCAGTAATGGCCGTTACAGAAAACCTCACTGTGCAGTGGTTCACACCACAAGCGGCTGATATGTGTGCACAAGCAAATTTTTCCATGACAGAAAAAGGCAGCCTTACTTTACCCACCACCCTGAAAGCCCAAATGGCCAATCTGATTTCCAGTACCGAACCACGGAAAAACGGGAAAAAGCTTCTCGCACCGGATGCCGAAGAAATTGAGTTTATATATATCGGCAAAACCGGAAGTGAAGAATTCCTGTTCCGTATCGCCAGCAGCGACACCCCTGATGATGTTGATATTTTGCAGGAAAAGCTGGCCATCACAAAACGGGAGGCCGAGGTGCTCCTCTGGATATCCCAAGGCAAATCAAACAAGGATATTGCTGATATTCTGGGTGTTAGTCCCCGCACGGTTAATAAACATCTGGAACAGATATTTGTGAAGCTTGGCGTGGAGAACCGTACTGCGGCCGCTACCCTGGCGGTCAGGACAACGGTTGCAGCATAAGCTCATTCACCCACATGGCTGACGCAGGACCTGATACTCTTCCCACGTCAGATAATTGTGAGAATGCTGATAAATATCCTCATATAAAGTACACCTTTCTTCAGTGGTCGACAGGCGTGGGTCTGGTCTTTGGCGATTTTCTGGTCAGAACTAATGCTGCTAGACAGGCCTTTAAAAAGTTCAAAGAAAGGTATCTTCGCAAATAGAATTGTTGGACGTGTTTGGTCGCCAATAAGCAAACCAACAACGATGCCAATTAACGGCAAAAACTTAATGAGTGTTTTGAAATCCATAAAACCACCTGTGAGCAAGCATTTGAGACACATGAGGACAAACCTCATGCAACACTATGTACAAAAGTGTTGCATTGCCGCCCCATAGGGGTGTGGTGATTTTGGGGGTTAAGTAACTGTTTTTGATGCAGGTTTCTGTACATCACAGATGGGAGCAGCAAGAATGACATATGAAAAACACATACTCACTCTACAACTCGCAGGGCAAGCGGCTTTACCTTACCCTTGACGAACGCAAGGCTTTTTATAAAGCTGCCAAATGTCCGTCGTCGAATGATTTGGGCTTAGCTTAGTTTTTTATCATTGGAGACTTTAGGTTCCTCTTTGTTTGATATTAAGCAGCTTGCTTGTGATGTTGCAAGCGCCGTTGTTTGAGTGTTTTAAGTTTAGTGTTTCTCCTTTTTTCCAGGATTGATTGCGCTCTGCCGAAGTAGACATCAGCAGGAGTTAGATTGCTAAGGCTCTCATGGTATCGGTGGTGGTTATAGTGCTGGATGAATTGGTTGATCTGGTTTTCAAGATCGCCAAGTAGGAAGTAATTCTCCAATAGAATGCGGTTCTTGAGGGTTTGATGCCATCTCTCAATCTTGCCCTGTGTTTGCGGATGATAGGGCGCACCTCTGACATGGTTCATACCTTTATCCTTGAGCCATACAGCGAGGCTGTCAGATATTTTGTGTAACTGAACAGGTTACCTAGTGAGGGAACCTGTCTGCGAAGAGAATAGCGAACTGGTTCATTGCAGTATTCCATTCCCTGATGGGCATTTTCCATTTTTTCCGAGCATTAATCAAGGCCAGATATATTGATTTTATAGCGGCCTGTTCATTGGGGAAAGCGCCCTTGTTTTTAATGATTTTTCTGATCTGCCTGTTTGCAGCCTCGATGGCATTTGTCGTGTATATCACCTTTCTAATCATGGGGGGGTACGCCAGGAAAGGAACAATATTATCCCAGTTCTGCTGCCAGCTTTTGGCGATGGTGGGATATTTTTCGTCCCATGTCTCGCGGAAAGCCTGAAGGGCCATTTCTGCCTTTTCCACCGAGGCAGCGGCATAAATGGCCTTCAGGTCACGGGTGATAAATTTCCGTTCTTTCCATGATACAAACCGCAGACTGTTACGGATCATATGGACAATACAAAGCTGCACCTGTGTTTGTGGGAACACGGCATTAATGGCTTCTGGAAAACCCTTGAGGCCATCCACACAGGCAATGAAAATGTCTTCCACGCCCCGGTTTTTCAATTCTGTCACCACCTGTAACCAGAACTTTGCACCTTCATTCTTGCTGGTCCACAGGCCGAGAGGCTCTTTCTGCCCTTCCATGGTCACGCCAATGGCCAGATAAACTGCCCTGTTACAGATATGACCTGCCTCCCGCATCTTCACATGCAGGGCATCCAGGTAAACAATCGGGTAATGGCTCTCAAGCGGTCTGGACTGCCAGGTTCGCACTTCATCCATGACAGCATCGGTCACTTTCGAGATCAGGTCGGGGGAAACAGACGTGCCATACAGCTCCTCAAGGTGGCCCTGTATCTCCCGCATCGACAGGCCCCGGCTGTACAGCGAGATAACCTTCTCGTCAAAACCTTCCAGGCGGCGCTGGCCTTTTTTAACCAACTGCGGTTCAAAGGCTCCTTCCCGGTCACGGGGAACGTCAAACGACACAGGGCCGGTGTCTGTTTCAACTGTCTTGGAAAAACTGCCATTGCGGCGATTGCTGCCCTGGCTTTCGGCATCACCGTGTGGCTCATAACCAAGATGATCTGTCAGTTCCGCAGTCAGCATACGCTCAACAAGCGCTGACTGTAATTGCTTGAAAAGACCTTCCGGGCCAAAAAAGTCTTCCGGGCTACTCCGGCCATCAATCAGGCCATCCAGAAACTCATCACTAAAGGGGCGTTTTTGCTTACTCATAATCGTTACTACCTCATGTTACTGGTTGTCGATCCGATGATTGTTATCCGGCCCTGCCGTCCGCACCCTCCGGGTACTCCCGTCAGCTCCGGATAACAATCATCCTTTAACCAGTTACACAATCTTCATGACACTCCCCATACAGCAAGTTCTTCAGATATGTAGCTTGCCCCATTGTCGGATAGTAGCCGGAGTTTGTGTATGACCTTGGTATTGTCACAGCCTGATGCGCCTAGAGCCATATCCAGCGTATCAGTTACGTCACTTGTCTTCATTGTGGTGCACAGATTGACGGCATCACTTCGTTCGCTCGTCTACTATGCTTCGCTTCGTGAACCAGCTAATGATGTAACGGCTGTAATCATCCAGAATAGTTGAGAGAGAGAACCAGCCCCAACCAAGTACCTTGAGATACGTGAAATCCGTCTGCCACTGTTCATTGGGGCGTGAAGGTTTGTCCTTAAACTCATTGGCCGCCTTCATGACGATAAAAGCCGGGCTGGTGATCAAGTCATGGGCTTTCAGTAACCGATAAACGCTGGCCTCAGACACGAAGTAACTCTTGGTGTCTGTGAATGTGACGGCTAGCTCTCTAGGCGATAGTTCCGGCCGTTCCAGTGCCAGGTCAGGGATTTGGCTTCTCACCTTGTCTGGTATCCGGTTCCATACCTTGGAGGGGATTGGCTTCCTATCTTCCAACCCCTCAGGGCCACCTTCCAGATATTTATCATACCAACGGTAGAAGGTGGTCTTGGGAATGCCCAATCGATCTAATGTCTGTCTGGCTGAAAGATGTGACTGCTCAACCAGTTTTATGATCTCAAGCTTCTCTGATGCAGGATACCTCATTCTATATCCTCCCCAGCCCCGATCATGCTTTTTTTGAGCAGCCGCATCTCAAGCGTCTGCTCAGCAACAACTTCTTTCAGATCACGAGCTTCGCGGCGCAGGTCTTTCACTTCATCATTGTTAGCAGCTCGGACCGTGTCACCAGCCAAACGTTGTTTGCCTGCTTCGAGGAAATCTTTGGACCATTTATAATATACGCTCTCGGATAAACCTTCACGGCGACACAGCTCCGAGATGCTCAGCTCACCCCTCAAACCATCAAGGACAATGCGTATCTTTTCTTCTGCTGAATAGAGCTTCCGCGTCTTACGGCGGATGTCCTTAACAAGCTTCTCTGATGCTGTATTCTTACCACTTACTTTTGTCTCATCTACATTCCTTACGTCATGACGATGAACCAAAAAGTCTCCAATGTCTAAACTAACAATCCTGTCCCATTAGCGGTGATCCCGAACAACTTTTTGCGTAGATATAGTATCTTTTCCTCAATAATTGGAGCAACCCGAATAGAGGGGTTCTCCGGGCACGGTTTGCTGTTGATCAATCCTTCTTCACCCAACTCCGTATACTGCCGCCTCCATCTGTAAAAAGTGTCACGGGAAATACCAAAATATCGGCAGGCTTGTGTAACATGCCCGATCTCGTCAGCATAATTCAGGACTTTGATCTTATGCTTAACAATGCGCTCATCTGATTTTTTCATATAAACCTCAACTTTCAAATCACCATTATGGCGAAATGCCAGCCGAAGTCTCGAGAGTCACAATCCTCAGTCTCTCGGCCACATCACACACATGGTTGAGCCTGAGGCTAATCCTTGCCTTTTCTTCCTCATCCATCTCCGTCACGAGATGAGGCAAGGGATCAACGATCAAGACCAATGATCCATCCGGACTTAACGGCATATAAGGCATGTCTTTGATAATCATACTTCACTACCCATGGTGAAATCATGTAATTAAAACTCCTTACTTTCTCTATCGATCCCTCGCGCTACTATGATAGTTCCAGTGCTTTTCTCCAATGATATCCAAGCTTAATTGGAATAATGAAGAGATTCCCGATAGGGAGGGCTATAAATGACCAACAGATCAAAGTCTGTGTCCAACACATTACCTCCATGAGGCACACCCGGTGGGGTGTATATCAATTGAGGCGGAGATGGCTCCATAACATATGTGAACTGTTCCTGGCTCTCATGGCTATGTCGGCCTGCCCCGCCCCCTTTGCCAAGTTGGCCTCGCAGCACCTCAATCTCTTCATCAATAAACAGACGATGGTTCACTGTTTTGTTGTGGTTCGCCGGAGAATAGGCCACCGGATCATCCGGTTGCACGATAAGCAATTTTTCATCCACCCATGAACCATATTCCCGAAGGCGTTTCTCACTGTTGCCACCATTCACCTCAAGCGCCAGGATGGCCAACTCCTCCGAAGTGGGCTCGAGAGTGACCTCACATCCCTCTTCTGACGGAATGAAAAGCAATGTGGCCCGGCTTAGTTCACAACCTACTTGACCAAGTTTTAGGCCACCAGTCCCCGACAGAATAACATAGATATTTTGTTTACCCCGCCCCAGGGTAAGAGTTTGGGCGGAAGAAAAGGTCAGTTGCTCTACAATAACCCTGTCAGTCTGAAGTATTTTCCTGACCGCCACCCCCGGCCATTCCTGTCTCTCTTCAACCTCTGCAGCCATGACATCAACGGTAATTGACCCACCCGCAAAAGCCTGTGTGAAATTATCCATTATCTTTCCCCCGGCTCAAAATAGTAGGCCTTTTTACTGCCAAGCGCTGGCATATATTCATGAGAAATGTTCAGCCGAATGAGCTCCTGAATCTGTTGATCGTCATACCCCAGACCTTCTAGGATTGGGATTGTATGCTCCCCCATCCTCGGTGGTGGGTTCACCCGCAGGTATGATTTATCTTCTCCCACCCTTACATAATTTGGCGATAACGTGGTATAAGGCGTGCCACTTGGATAATCCGCCCAGCGATCAACCGCTGTTGACCCCAAGGCAATTTCATCAGCTACACCCAAATCGACGTCCTGCATGGTTTGCCCGGAAATATCTGCCACGCCCAAAACCGCATGACATGCGATGCCTACGTCCCCCAATCTACTTAACCAGTAGGCAGCCTCATGCTCAGCGAAGGCCTTTTCCAGCGGCGCTTCATCCGCTTCGGTTTGCCCAAGAACCACTGTGGCCATATCGGCTGCTCTGTCTGCACTGGCATCAACATATATCCACTGATCACCACATTGATAAAGCCTTTGCCACCATTGTTCACCTAGAGCAAACTGGCCGCCCACAGGTGTTTCTGTGCAGCTTCCATCCGTTCCCAAAACCATATGGGGGAATTGATAGTAATTTGTGGCCCTGGCCAGAGAACACCTGACCTCGCCAGCAAATCCGGTTCGCTGTTTCTGATAAACGGCCAACAGCACACCATAAGCAAGGCTAAGCCCACCGATACAATCCGCTGCGGCAACCCCGCCGTGCAGTTGTGGCGTTTCCAAAGTGCCATAATGAGCAGTTAACCCACTGGCATGTTGTAAGGTAGGCTCCACACCATGCCAGTTTTCCCGATATCCCCGTAAGGTGCCCCCAAAAGCCGACATCTGGCAGGTAATAGCCTCGGGGTTGATATCCCGCACCTGTTGCAGGCTGACACCAAGCCGCTCTGCCACATAATCAAGAGAGTTGTGAACAACTACATCGGCCCACTTGATAAGCCTTTCCAGTATTTTTCGACCTGCCGCTGTTTTGACATCCGTTAAAATACTGCGTTTTCCAGGAAAACCACCCAGCACGGGAAACAGGGTATATGGCGGGTCAGCTTTGATCACTTCCGCGCCATAAGACGCCAGGAAATAACAACCTGAAGGCCCCGCAAACAGGTTCGACAGATCCAGCACCTTAAGCCCCTTGAGCAAATCACCCTTCTTGAGGGTAGAAGCATTTGGAGCAATCGAGACCTTATCGTTGCCCCCCATCAGTTGGCGGGCATCATCTATATCAATAGGTTCGGCGTCCTGAAAATCGAGCATACAGGCTTCCGCTCCATCCGGCGCAGAAACATCCGTCACGCGCCCAGGCACAATAATTTCCTTTTCATCTTCACCAAGAGAGATAAAGATACCGGACCGCTGCAGCTCCTCAATACCCATCCATTCAGCCCTGGTACGCACTATGGTTGCCGTTACGCCCGCTTTTTGAAGTATAGCTTCCCACTCCGTTGACGCTTTACTGAGAAAGGCTGCTTCAAGAATTTCCATAAACCGTTCCTTACGGGTTTTATCCAAGCCTGCAGGGTCACAAACATTATTGGTCATGGAAAGCTCCCACGCTCCCTCAATCACAAACCCTTCAGACAAAACCTGCTTCCTGACCCCTAGCGCTGATAGCAATCGGTCAGCAAATGGTTTGCTTTCAAAGATGGAGCACATATAAACCTGCCGCCCGTCTGCGCAGCGATAAGGCCTGCTCATGGGAGGCTCAATAACGGCAGACGCCCTGGCCGCCTGCTGCAATTTGCCAAGCTGAGTATCTTCATTATCATTGGGTGAATAGGCAAAGGACTTCTGACGCTCATCATCATCAGCGGAGGCAAACATGAAGCCCTTGATTTTCGTGTTGCCCCCATCTTTGCGCTTAAGACCAATAAAATGCTGCAGCATCAATGCGGTCAGAGAAGCATCAACAATAGGTGTTTCAATGAGGGTGCCTAATCCTGTCCTTTCCCGTGCAGACAGGGCCGCCATAATAGCCCCTACACCATGCATAGCACCATACATGGAACATTGCGGCACAGACGTATAAAGGGGCGGAAAACCAAGCGTATGGCGCGTGGGGCTCATATTCACATAATTGCCCGATGCAGCCGCCATAACCCCTTCCCATGCCTGTAGATGTGCCCTATCCGTATCAGTGGACGCAAACCCGGGAAGTGACAGATAAACAAGCGAAGGGTTGAGTGCTTTAACTGTGGCATAATCCAATCCCAATCGTTGCATCACCCCTGGACGGAAATTTTCAATCAGCACATCCGCTTTTGAAGCCAACTCAATTGCCTGCGCTTTACCCTCCTCGCTTTTCAGGTCAAGCTGCAACAGCTTTTTATTGCGGTTTACAGAACGATACTGATTGGGAGACAATTCCTTCTCTCCCGGTTTAACAACCCGGACCACCGTTGCGCCCTGATCTGCCAGCATCATGCCAGCTATAGGCCCCGCATAATAATGACCAAAATCAACAACCAGAAGGCCGGTCAGCGGCCCTGAATAAGTCGAAGCACACATCATTTCAAACTCCTAAAATTCTATGGAAAACGATCAGACCGGCTCGCCGAGTTCCCTGGCCCGCTCTATCAAGCGGCTTTCATCTTCTTCGATATATTTTGCCGCCTTCACTACAAACCCCAGCCCAACAAAAGGCACCAAACAGCTCCAAAGCATGGCCTGTCTGAGCGCCTCGCCATCTGTGACCCCGGTAGAGGCAATTACATCACTTAAATGCCCGATCAGATACGGGCCAAGCGACGCACCAGTAAGCGTTGTGAGGGCAGAGACAAAAGCATAGGTGGTGGCTCGGCAGCGAGGCAGTGCCAAATCATTAATAGTAGAGATCGCCGGTCCAATAGCGGTAAAGAGAGCAAAATAAACAGCAATAGCAGCGGCGTAAGCCGCAATCATGTTCGTTGTCGTCAAAAAGACTATACTGGCAAGCACAGCACCCGCCATACCTGCCATCAGCACATATAGCTTGCCCTTGCTGGTGCGAGAACGCAGTTTGTCCGCAATAATTCCTCCGGCAACAACACCAATCGTGCCGAGGCTGATGCTTCCCAGCCCCAATATCTGCCCCACTTCAGAGGAGCTGACCTCATGATAGCGCTGAAAAAAGGGAATGAACCAGAAGATCGTGCCAAATTTGAAGAACAGTATCATGATAATGGCCAAAACAGTGTAGCGAAGCGCCTTGCCCTTAAAGATCATGCCAAAGACAACCTTGTCCCGAATAGCAATGGACTGCGCCCAGGAAGTAACCGAATAGCAACCAATTGCCAACGTCACCCACTGCAGAGCATCCCCCGTTTTATAAGTTAGGAAAACGGCGCTTAAAGCATATATGCTGGCAAAAACGATATTCCTGATTACGGCTACCGCGCCTCCAGATCGAGCCAAAGGCCATAGGTTTGCGACAGGCACCATACTCAGAAAAACAGCTACAACTTCTTTCAATGGTTGGGCAGCCTCTCTCGTAACGATGCCGTCCCCCTGCCCTCGAACTGGTTCTCTGAGCGACAAGGCCCACAGAGCCATGATCAACCCAGGCAACCCGACGATCATGAAAGACGCTTGCCACCCTTTCAACCCAAAAGGTGCCATTGAGGGGTCTGGCCAGGCTGCTTTCCAGCTATCTAAAATCATGCCACCCAGAAAAATACCAAGCCCACCGCCCACGATGCCCCCAGCGTAATAGATGGCAAGCACTGTGGTTCGCACTCTTGGAGAGAAACAATCATAGAGAATTGAATAGGAAGCCGGTGTTGCGCTTGTTTCGCCTGCACCAACACCAAAACGATATAACGCCAGAGAGACGAAATTCTGAGCACTGCCAGAGAGGGTTGTCATCAAACTCCAAAACCCAACACCCAAGGCGATCAGTTTTCTTCGGTTCCACACATCTGCCAAACGGCCAATAACCATACCAACCGTGGCATAAAACACTCCAAACGCCGTGCCAAAGAGAAACCCCATATTGGCATCTGATATCCCGAGATCTGCTTTTATATCTTCTGCCAGAACAGCAAGTATCTGCCTATCCAGGAAGTTCAACACATAGATGAGCAACAGAACAACCAAAACATATTTGGCATAGCCGCTATTTAACTCGACCCCACCTTGGGGTGGGGGGGAGCCGCCAGCCTGTGGCAAAGAATTAGGGTCTGGAACCATCTTCATTTTAGTTCCTCACAGATAAAATTCTCTGCTAAATCCTTGCTGCCAGCACCTTGATATTTTGCAATTTGAGGATAGGGCATAGAGGGCGGGTGAATGCTGCTCCCTGCTCTGCATCATTATCAATATATTTGGCAGCAATGAGTTTTTCAGGGGTTAAACCCTCTTCCACCCAGGCTTCAAGGGCACGAAGAACATGATGTTCTCTGTCATTTTTCAGAGCAGGCGTTGTAGGGGTATAAACCTGTCCAAAGGCATTCGCGCCTGGCCCACTATGACAATGCAACATGCCCGGCACCATAAACAAACGGAAGAAATCTTGGGTGTTTTCGAGCCCCCCATTATGCTGAGCCACGGTTTCATAGTGCTCAACAACCATTTCAGGGATTTGAGCCACATCACCCCAGCCCATATAACGGATAATCTTGCTCCCCTTTTTCCGCTGCCTGGCAAGATATCTATTCTCTGCATTGGTATAGGCCGCTGCCATAACTTGTTTGACAAGCACTGTGTCACGGTCAAAATCAAACTGGCTCAGGCTCCAGTTCACATCCTTGAAAATACGTGTCCGCATCCACCCCTGGGCCACATCCAGCAAATAGGGGCTACCACCGTGCTGTGAGGAAATGAGGGCTTTGGCCCCTCCAGTTACAAAACTATCCCAACCACCGAGGCCGTCTGCTGCTGCTTCCATTGAAGGCGTATAACCCGGTGCGATTAGCTCTCCTGTCCTTGGGTTCCTGGGGCCATCATAAAGCATCTGCAGCGTTTCCACCTGCGCGGCGGTTAAGCAGTCGTCTCCATCCTCTCCCTGGCAGCTCAGGCTAGCCGGATCAAAGCTGCAGAGTCGGGGATCAGCGGCAATGCCATCCACCACATGGGCTTCTGGCTGACATGATGCCCGCGCCTTTTTCTGGATAAGCGGCAATTTTGAAGGAGGTATCCGCCCTTCCGGATTTTCCAGCCATCTTTTGGAGGCCCAGGTATTTTGGATAAAGCTGCGATAGGTGTTTTCCGGGGCGATACCCGCCCCCACCAATATGCCATCCCAATCTTCAGGAAACATCTCGGCAGCCGTTAGTGCATAAAGCCCGCCACCAGAGCAACCCATAAAATAGCGATGGTGCGCCGCTTTATCATAATAGGTGTTTAGAATGATCTGTGCAGCATCCCGTGTTTCCTTAAGGGCCCTATAATCTCCGTCTATCGTTTTTTCCGTGTCAAGAAGCCAGCCCCACTTGCCTGCCGGGTTTTTGCGGGCCAGTTCTTCCTCACGATTATGCCCATCATCTGTGTTGGCGACAACATTACCAGCCCGCAGATAGGTGGCGAGAGAGGTATAATCCAAAAACCCGCTGCCCCCGCCATTACCAACCTGATAATAACGGCCATTCCAATTGGTTACCGGGAGCCATACTTCAAAATTGATGTTTGAAATGGGGGTTGGTCGGGACACACCCTGAACCCGGCAAAAAGCCGGGACATCATAGGCCTGACCATTTGGTGCATGAAAACTTCCGGCTGGGATCTCCACAGCTTGCACAATTGAAACATGAGCTATTGTTATTTTTTTTAACGCCTCACAAGAATCTGCCGCCACTGCCTGATGAGCCAGCACCAGCGACACAATGAAAAGAACAAATCTTACTTGATATCCCACTGCCCATTATCCTTTTTTTGATTACCTCATCATGTGAGACAATATCTTAACTTCCGACTAATCCCCTTCAGTCTTCGGAAGAATACCAATAGAAGCAGGCTAAAATAATCTGCACTTTCAGAGGGGTTGGACCTTTTTCATGCCATCAAACCATGGCAAGTTCCTGATAAACAATTAAAAATAAAGGTAGGCGACAATTCTGAAATACCATAATATAGGAGACACTTAGGAAAACCACGGGCCCCGATATGACCCAACATGAAGAAAATAAATATAAACAGGGCACCCCACAAAGGAGACGGGACGGCAAAGCCCGGAAAGCCCTGGAGAGAATGCGCCTTCAGGCAGTGAAACGCGTGCTGGCGGGGGAAAGCCCCTCGCAAATTGCTCATGACATAAACATTCACCGTTCGCGTGTTTATAAATGGCTGGATGTTTATAAAAAGCAGGGAAAGCAAGGCCTTAAAAGCAAACCCATCACAGGCCGCCCAAAACAGAAGGGGAAGAAGCGAAAGGCTCCCAAACGTTTTTCTGAACAAGAAACAACAGCCCTTCAAGAACTATCGCTGGAGAGCTGGATTTTGATATTATATCAAAGCTTGCTGGATCTGGAGAACCCTCTGGGTTCATTTTTCACCCATCTGAACAGGTATATGGGCGGCGGGGCTGGCATTATCCCAGACCTGAAAACACCCTCCTCTTTCATGCGCAGGTCCTATGAAAAAGCCACACTGTCACAGATAATAGAAAGCCAGCAAACAGCACGAGCCACTTGGCTTACAAACCCTTTTCTGAGATTACTGAAAAAACCTGGCGACCTCTTCACCTCAGAGGATATCATACCACAATCGGCCTGGAAGGAGAGCGATTTCTTTCACCAGTTACTGGAGCCGCGCGGGGTGGATCAGGCCATTGCTTTGTGCTTCGCCGGGCCTGACAGGGTGCTGAGTGGCCTCTTTGTTCACAGGCTAAGTAACAAGCCATTTTCTGCAAAAGAAAGAGAGCTACTGTTAAATCTCCAGCCACATCTGGAAACCGCCCTCAAGTTAGCTGTTTCACATTGGCGAAACACCTTCACGGTCAAAGCCTTGAAAGAAACAACAGATCATATGGAGATAGTAGCGTTCGTCCTGGATGGAAATGGTTATGTTATTGATTACAGTGCTGGGGCTGAGGAAAGGCTGGCTGGACGCTCTTCACTATCAATGGAAACAGACCAGATACAATTCACCTCCCAACACCATCAGAAGCAGTTTGATCAGGCTTTGAAAAAAGCGATTGCATGGAGGCAAGAACCCCTTGGAGAAAAACCCATAATCGCCATGCGACTGGAGGATCAGGAAGGGGGCTGGCTCGGCGTTTTGGTGCAGCCTATTGTTCCCCCTTCACTGGTGGTTCCCCATTCTGTTACCTCATGCCCCCATGTTATTGTTTATATCAATGACCCTGCGAAAAGCCGCTCTTTGCCACAACACCATCTCATTGCTCAGCTTTTCAATCTGTCTGGTCGGGAAGCCTATCTTGTTTCCCTTCTGGTAAATGGCCATACATTACAACAAACAGCCGACATGATGGGCGTGACCCTCACAACGGTCCGAACCTATTTACAGCATATCTACGAGAAAACTGGGGTAAACCGTAGGCAAGACCTGATCCGCCGGGTCACCTCAAGTGTGGCTTTACTGGCGTAAAAAACCAGGCAGAGATCTCTCTGCCTGGTGATGAATCAGGCTTTCACAGCGCTTAAAACTTATAAGCCAAGCTAAGGCCGTACATACGGGGAGCGCCCACATGGCCTGACCGGGTTGCAACACCACTTGCAGCTGCAGAAGCAGAGCTAATCACATAACGTTTATCAAAAACGTTCTTGGCAAAAGCACTTAGGCGCCAGCGACCATCGTCTGTTTCCACAGCACCTGAAATATTCAGCAAGCCATAATCCTTTTGAGCGTTCAGATCATGATTATAGAATGAAAAGAAGATATCATCCTGCCACTGATAATCCGCCCTGAAAACTGCTTGCCACTCATCCCCCAAAGGGACAGTGTACTGCGCAGTTAAGCTAAACTGAAAATCCGGCGCACGAACCAACTGAACCGCCCCGGGATTGCCGGAGGCTCCAACTTCTGAGTAAAAGGAGCCATTATGAGCAAGACCACGAACAAATTTTCATCTGAAGTCCGCGACCGTGCGGTCCGCATGGTATTTTCCCATGAGGGCGATTATCCGTCCCGTTGGGCAGCGATTGTATCCATTTCCAGCAAGATTGGCTGTGTTCCTCAGACCCTGAACGAATGGGTCAAGAAAGCAGAGGTGGACAGCGGCCAGAGGGCTGGTGTGCCGACCGAGGTTGCCGACAAGCTGAAGGCCCTTGAGCGGGAGAACCGGGAACTGAGGCAAGCCAACGAGATCTTGCGCAAGGCATCTGCATATTTTGCCCAGGCGGAGCTCGACCGCCCGTTCAAAC